>JBILQA010000123.1:0-7703 GCA_044373535.1 Akkermansiaceae bacterium
GCGACCAGCGCATCGGCGTCATCCTGCGGGTAGGCGTGGATGCAGTTAAGAATAGGGTCCAGATCGAGCTCGCGCAGGCGGCGCAGGTCGGCGAGCAGGGCGGCAATGGCGAGGCGGGCCGGGGGGGGTACCGGCAACCCTTGCAAGTCGTTCTCATCCAGCACCCGAACCCCCTCTCCCGGTCCCAGTGCGGCGATGACGGAAGCGAAGTCCCCGGGAACCTCGCGCTGCCAGCACAAGGCGTTAACGCCATCGGAGAAACGGGTGGCGACGAGTTCCTCGAAACTATGCACCCGGCGGATCCGCGGGTGATGGGGCGGCAGGGAAAAAAGCGTCATCGGCCCCGCTTGATGGATGGATTTCCTCGCAGGAGCGAGGAGAAATCCACAAGTCACCGGAGCGAAGCTCGCGAGAGCTTCGGCGAAGGAAGGCAGGAAGTCCCCTGCGCTCCTGGCGTTCTAGCGGCAGGCGGTCCACCCGGCCGAACCCGTCAGGAAGTTCGCTGCGGGGCCGCAAATCAAGCAATATCAATCTTTCCGGCCCCTAACGATTTCGGCTTGTCAGTTAGATCGGGTGCTTCAAGGTGCACCGCAACCCTTAGCCAACGAGAAAAAACCCGATGCAGTCCTTCTTGACCGACCACGGAATCACCACCGCCATCATCCTCGGCGCCCTCGGGCTGGCCGCCGCGATTTACCTGATCCGCATCGTTCTGTCCTCGTCGCCGGGGAACGCTCGGATGGCGGAAATCGGTGCGGCGATCCAAGCGGGTGCCAAAGCGTACCTGCACCGGCAGGTGGTGACCATCTCGGTGATTGCGGTGCTGATGTTCCTGGCGATTGGCGGGTTGCGCGACTGGATCACGGCGGGCGGCTTTGTCGTCGGCGCGGTGTGTTCGCTGGCAGCTGGTTACATTGGGATGATGGTGGCGGTGCGGGCCAACGTGCGGACTGCGCAGGCGGCCTCGGTTGGTTCCCATCCGGCGCTGCGGGTGGCCTTCAATGGCGGCGCGGTCACCGGGTTGCTGGTGGTGGCTCTTGGATTGCTCTCGGTGGGGACGTTTTACCTGCTGGTCTTCAAGTTCACGGGAAGCGGCAAGATGGCGATCGACTCGCTGGTTGGCCTGGCGCTGGGCAGCTCGCTCATCAGCGTGTTTGCGCGGCTTGGCGGCGGAATCTACACCAAGGCGGCCGACGTCGGCGCTGACCTGGTCGGCAAAATCGAGCAAAACCTTCACGAGGACGACCCACGCAACCCGGCAACCATCGCCGACAACGTCGGTGACAACGTTGGCGACTGCGCCGGCATGGCCGCTGACGTGTTTGAAACTTATGCGGTGAGCTTGATCGGCGGGGTGCTCGTCGGCTACCTCACGGCGGCCAACCACGCGATGTCGGCCCTGGTTTTCCCGTTTGTCATCTGCGGGGTGTCGATCATCGGGGCGATTCTGGGGATCTTGTTTGTCAACCTGACGCGCCTCAACCCGACGCGCGCGCTGCTCGGCGGCGTGGTGGTCAGCGGCTTGGTTTCCGCCGGTCTGCTGTGGCCGGTGACCCACGCGATGTTCCCTACGGCGCTGGAGTTTTCCGGACGCATGATCGGTGCCTCGGCCCTGTTTAGCTGCGTGCTCGTCGGCATTGTCCTGACGTTTGTCGCCGTGGGCATCACCAACTACTTCACGTCCACCAACTGCAAGCCAGTCCAACGCTTGGCCGAGGCCTGCAAAACCGGCCACGCGACCAACATCATCGCCGGCATCAGCACCGGCCACCACGCCACCCTGCTGCCAGTGCTTGCCATCGCCGCTTCGATCTGGATCTGCCACTCGGAAGCTGGCCTGTACGGGATCGCCGTGGCGGTGGTGAGCATGCTCAGTCTCTCGGGCATCATCATCTCGCTGGATGCCTTTGGCCCGATCACCGACAATGCCGGCGGCATCGCCGTGATGAGTGGCTTGGATCCCGCCGTGCGCAAGATCACCGATGAGCTCGACGCCGTGGGCAACACGATGAAGGCCGTCACCAAGGGCTACGCGATCGCCTCGGCCGGCCTGGCCGCCATGGTTCTCTTTGGCTCCTACGTCGAGGAGTTGAAGGCCCACCTCAGCCAAGACTTCGTTTTCAACCTGATGGATCCGCGGGTCATGATCGGCCTGTTCATTGGTGGCCTGCTGCCGTTCTCGTTCACCGCCTACGCGATGGATGCGGTTGGCAATGCCGCGGGCGCCGTGGTCCGCGAAGTCCGCCGCCAGATCGAAAAGTTCCCCGGCATCCTCGATGGCACCCACACGCCGGATTACGGCCAGTGCGTTGACATCGTCACCAAGGCCGCGCTGCGCCAGATGATCCTCCCCGCCCTGCTGCCGCTGATCTTCGTCGTCGGCGTTGCCATCATTCCGGGCCTCGGCGCGGTTGCCCTCGGCGGCGTGCTGGTTGGCACCATCGTCACCGGACTCTTCCTCGGCATCGCCATGACCTCCTCCGGCGGCGCATGGGACAACGCCAAGAAATTCATCGAGGACGGCCACCACGGCGGCAAGGGCTCACCAGCCCACGCGGCCAGCGTCACCGGCGACACCGTTGGCGATCCGTACAAGGATACCGCCGGCCCGGCCGTCAACCCGATGATCAAGGTGGTCAACATCCTGGCCATCCTCATCATCCCGATTCTCTTCCGCTAGGCGACATGCGGGCTCGCCTCGGTGGAAAGATCCGCCATGCTCGCCCGCATGCAAGCTTTTCTCAGCGGCGTTCTTTGGGTGAGTCTGTGCGCCGCTGTGGCGGCCGAGGATCCTCCAGCGCCTCCCACGCGGCCGGTTGTTGACGACCACGCCCCCGGTTGGCGCGCACTGAGCGCCGCGGATTTCACCCCCGTCAATAGCGCCGCCGACACCTGGACGTGGCGCGATGGCGTCCTCCACTGCACCGGCCAGCCGGTCAGCGTGCTGCGCAGCTCACTGGAGCTCAAAAATTTTGAACTCGTCGTCGAGTGGCTCCACGAGAAGCCCGCCGGCAACTCCGGCGTGTTCGTGTGGACCACGCCGGAATCCATCGCCCAACTCACCCGCGCGGGCACCCCGGGGCTCCCAAAGGGGATTGAGGTCCAGGTGCTTGACCATGCCTTCACCGATCTCATGAAAAAGCGCGGCCAGCCAACCGACTGGTTCGGCACAAATGGCGATGTCTTTCCTGTCGGCACCCAAATGACGCCCTTCCCGCCCGTCTCGCCGGACGGCACCCGGTCCTTTCCCACCAAGCTGCTCGTCCGCAGCCACGGCCAGTGGAACCATTACTACATCCGCGCCATCAACGGCGAGATCCGCCTCTGGGTCAACGGCGAGGAGGTCTCCGGCGGCACCGGTTGCGTTCCGGCCCAGGGATTCCTCTGCCTCGAGAGCGAGGGTTCGCCCATCCAGTTTCGCAACCTGCGCCTCCGCGTGGTTCCCTAACCGCCCGCCGCCGAGGGGCGCTCACCACGCGTCACTGCGGAACGGCGAGGCCGGCAGGCCGGCGCGGTTGTACAAGTTCGCCCCTTCCGGGTTGGTCGCGTCCGCGTAGCGCACCGCCACGGGCGTGGCCACCTCCGCGGCGGAAACCACCACCGTGTCACCCTCGATGACCGCCTCCGCGTGGAACCACTTCTTGTCGCTGCCGCAAATGGCAAAGCGCTTGAGTTTCGCGCCCTTGTCCTCAGCCGCCGGAGCCCGGCCAACTTTGTGGGCCGCCATGAGCCCACCGCCTAACGAGTCAAAGCTGATTCTAATTTTGCCGCCCTCAACCTTCAGGTCGCGGAACAGCGGACCGCTAACAACCACGCCCTTCTTTCCGTAATCATTGGCCAGTGCCCAGAGCGCCAGACGCTCGCCGACATCCGCCTTGTTCTTCGGGTGGATGTCGTCCGCGTCGCCAATGTCCACCGCGCTTGCCATCCCGGTGTGCGCAATGACCAGGCTGCGCCGCTGCACGTCGCGGATCGCTCCCCAACTGCCGCCGTCCCCAACCGGGTTGTTGTTTGGCTTGGTGAACGCCGCGAGCTGGACGTAGTAAAATGGCAGGTTCGGCTCGCCGAAAAACTTGCGCCAGTCGCTGACCATCGCCCGGGTCTTCTCCAAATACAGGTTGCCGTCCGAGTTGCTCTCGCCCTGGTACCACAGCACGCCGCGCAGCGCCATCGGGATGAGTGGCGCGATGTGCCCATTGTGCAACAGCACGCACTGCTGCTTCTTGTACGGCGCCTCCGGCAGCAGCGGCGCCGCCGGCAGCGCCTCGCCCGCGCTCTGCGCCGCGCGCGCCTTGGCCGCCCACTTCTCCACGGCTGGCAGCTGCTCTGTTAGCTGCTGCTGGTATTGCGCCACCGCGGCGGACATCTTCTTTGCGTACGGAGCCAGGTCGGGTGTCCCCAACAACGTCTCCTCGCTGATCCACCACTCGATGTTGGTCGCCCCGACCGCATTGTTGAGCAGGCCGATGGGCACGCCGGTCTCCGCCTGCACCTTGCGCGCAAAGTAGAACCCGACGCCAGAGAATGCTCCGGAACTCTCCGGCGTGCACACCCGCCAGCTCCCCTGGACGTCGCCCGCCGGTGCGTCGGCGAAGTTGCGCGGCACGAATAAATGCCGGATCAGCGGGAAGTTGGCCGTTTTGCGGTCCTCAGCCGAGTCACAGCCGCCCAGCACCATCTCCATGTTGGATTGACCGCAGCACATCCAGACATCGCCTAACAGCACATCGGTCACCTTGAGGGTGCTGGATTTTCCGGCCACACTCAGGGTGAGGGGTGCGGTGCTGACCGGCTGGGCCGGCAGACGCACGATCCAGCGGCCATCAGCCGCGGCAGTGGTCTTTTGCCGCTCCTTGCCTAGCTCCACGGTGACCTCCTCGGCGGGATCCGCCCAGCCCCAGATCGGCAGCACCTTGTCGCGCTGCAGCACGACGTGGTCGGAGATGATCGCCGGCAGCCTAAGCTCGGCATGCGCGAGCGGGCTTGCTAAGAGGCTTGCGAGCAGTGCGGCAGAGTGGAGCGTCGGCTTCATGAACCCACCCTCTGAGGCCTCGCTGCTTTTGGATCAACCTTGAATTCCGCCCGGGCGGACGTCGGTGGCGGCCACCGCGTTCTCCAGGGCCTTAATCCGCCACAGGGCAAAGACCAGCGGCGGAATGCACAGGACCCCAAACGACGAGTCGACCACCCGCCACCAAAATGGAATCCCCCGCAGCGGCCCGCAAATGAAGGCCAGCGGCACAATGAGCATCGAGGCGACGATTCCCACGGTGAGCACGCCCGCGTACCGCCTTGGGTCGCGCCACGGCAGCACGAAAAACATCGCAATCGTCAGGTGGGCAAACGCCAGCCAGTCGGTTCCATAGGCCATGAACGGATACGCGCCATAGGTCACCTCAAGCCCTTCGCGGACCTTCAGCAGCCAGTGGACCAGGCCGCTGTGCTGCGCAGGATCGCGCGCCGCCCCGGCTAACATCGAGCACAGCCAGTTGAGCTCGCTGAGCAGCGGGAAGGCCGTCACACCGCTGAGCACAAGCCCAACAATGACAATGAAAATAGCCGCGCGAACTTGCCGGAGTGGTTGCATCGACCCCATTTGAGCGCCCCGCCGCGTGGCCGTCTATCCCCGAAGGATGAAGAATTCGCCAAGAACCCGTGATGCGCGCCGCGCTCGGGCCGCCCTGGGTGGCTCCAACTCACCTCAGTCCACATCTGCCGCCCGGCTGGCACGCGAACGGCTGTGTGGACTCCATGCAAAAGATAGGATTCTTGTTAGACATGGATGGCGTCATCTACCGCGGCAACCAGCTCATTCCCGGGGCAGATGCCTTTGTCACGCGCCTGCGGCGTGAGGGCATTGCGTTCCGCTTCCTGACGAACAACTCGCAGCGGACCCGCCGCGACGTTGCGCTCAAGCTGTGCCGTCTGGGCCTGCCAGCCGAGGAGTCCGACGTTTTCACCTGCGCGATGGCGACCGCACGGTTTTTGGCCAAGCAAAAGCCCAACGGCACGGCCTTTGTCATTGGCGAGAACGGCCTGGCCGCAGCGCTGCACACCAATGGCCTGTCGGTGGTGGATGACGACGCGGACTACGTGGTTGTCGGCGAGGGCCGCACGCTGACCTTTGAGATGATCGAGCGCGGCGTGCGCCTGGTGGAAAAGGGTGCGCGCCTCATCGCCACCAACCCGGACCCAACTTGCCCAACCGACGCTGGCACCCGTCCAGGATGTGGCGCGATTGTCGCGATGATCGAGCGCGCCACCGGGCGCAGCGCGTTTTCCGTCGGCAAGCCAAGCGGCGTGATGATGCGCATGGCCCAAAACGAACTCGGTGTGCGCTCGGCGGACACCATCATGGTCGGTGACACGATGGAGACCGATGTCCTCGGCGGCGTCGGCATGGGCTATCAGACCGTTCTGGTCCTCAGCGGCCACACCCGCCGCGGGGATCTCGCCCACTATGCCTATCAGCCAGACTGGGTCATTGACTCCGTCGCCGAGATGCCCGCCGCCCTGTTTCCGGCGCGCCCCACCAAGCTTGCCTCATAACACCGCGCTCAACGGCCGCCCGGGTATCTAATAGCTAGAAATGCCGCCGGCTTGTGGTAGCAATGGCCTGCCGTTGCCGCCATGGACACCTACGACCGCCGTGAATTTCTGAGCCTGAGCCTGCCGGGCTTTCTGGGTGTGCTCACCGCGCTGCCGGCGCTGTGCGCGCTGGCAAGCCGCGCGAACGCCTGCGACGGCCGGCTGCCGGCGGACGGGAAGATCAATTGGGAAGCATTTCTCGAGGCCGTGGCCAAGGAGGCGGCCAAGCAGCACCTCGACAAGTGGAACCAAGACGAGTACGTCGCGTCCATCGCCAAGCTCGCTGGCCAACTCCACCTTGAGGATCCGGTCCTGCGCCAAGGCATGGATCAACTTGGCAAGCGGCTCAACAACCAGCGCGTCGACTTCGGCGACTTGGAGAACCGCGTCGACTTCAGCATCTGCCTGGTCCAGTTCGACACCGGCGAGTTCATTCCAGCCCACGACCATCCGGGAATGACCGGCATGATCCTCTGCGCCTCGGGCGAGATCCAAACCGCCAACTACGACGAGGTCGTTTACGGGCCCGCCGCACCCGCCGCCGGAGAGGCGGCCTCCCCCCTGCCCAACCACACCGTGCTGCGCCGCGTGGGCCAAAGCGTCCTGCGCCCAAACGACATCTCAACGCTCACCGCGAAGGAACGCAATATCCACACCCTCAAAGCACTCCAAGTCACCCAGCTGGTCGACATCTTCACCCCGCCCTACGACCACGACCGCACCGAGCGCAGCCGCTGGTTTGAGCTCGATGCCCAACCGCGGCCCAACTCGCCGGACCTCTTCGAGGCGCGGGTGGTGAAGTGAGCGGATGCGCGGCAAGCTTGTTAGATTGAGCACCAGATCGATCATGAAAAACGCCAACTGGCTTGTAGCCACCACCCTGCTGTTAGGCACGGCCCTGCCCGTGCCTGCCGGCGACACCCTTGTTCAAGTCTCCACCCTTGATGCGCTCGTCAAAGGAATCTTCGAGGGCGACTCAAGCATCGGCGAGCTCAAGCAGGCGGGCGACTTTGGCCTTGGCACGCTCAACGGCTTGGACGGCGAGATGGTGGCACTGGACGGCAAATTCCTGCAGATCACCTCCGACGGGAAAGTCCACTCCCTGCCGGACAGCG
>JBILQA010000124.1:0-7690 GCA_044373535.1 Akkermansiaceae bacterium
GACGCGGTGGTCGCAGGACAGGCCGAGATTCATGCGCATGCCCGGGACGATTTGGCCGCCCTTGACGACGGGTTTCTCAACCACGGCGCCGACCGAGAGGATCGCTGCTTGGGGCGGATTGACGATTGCGTCGAATGACTCGATGCCGAATGCGCCGAGGTTCGAGACAGTGATCGTGCCGCCGTCGAATTCGCTCGGCTTGAGTTTCTTGTCCTTGGCGCGCACGGCAAAGTCCTTCACCTCGCGGGAAATTTGCAGCAGCGACTTGGTCTGCGCCTGCTTGATGACCGGCGTGACCAGGCCATCCTCGACGGCAATCGCCACGCTCATCCCGACGTTGCCGAACTGGACAATCGAGTCGCCATTGAATGACGCGTTGACGGCAGGCACGGCGGTGGCGGCCTGGATCGCGGCCTTCAGGATGAAGTCGTTGACGCTGTATTTGTTGCCGTGGGTCTGCTCGGCTTGCGCGTTGATTTGCTGGCGCAGCGCCATGAGCGGCGCGGCATCGACTTCCACGTGCAGGTAGAAATGCGGGATGGTGGTTTTTGAGGTCAGCAAGCGCTCGGCAATGATGCGGCGCATGGAGCTCAGGGGGATGACCTGGTCCTCGCCGGAAACCGTCGGTAAAAGCGCCTTGGCGGCGGGAGCGGGGGCGGCGGCGGGCTTGGCGGCTGCTGGGGCGGCGGGTTTTCCAGCCCCCTTGCCAGCGGCTTCCACGTCGGCTTTGACAATCCGTCCGCCGGGGCCGCTGCCATGCACGGTGGCAAGATCCACTCCGTTGGCGGCTGCCACCTTGCGGGCGAGGGGCGAGGCTTTTATCCGGTCGCCGGCAGCGGCTGGGGCAGGCGGCGCGCTTGCTGCGGCAGGTTTCACGGCGGTGGCGGCTTGCTTGGCCGCTTGGGGAGCGTCGGCACCTTCGGCCTTGTCGGCAGCAACCGGTGGGGCGGCGGCGGCGCCGTTGCCGGCACCCTTTTCGTTCAAGATTGCCAGGGTGGCGCCGACCAGGGCCTTCTCGCCATCCTGGATGAGAATCTCTCCAAGTGTACCGTCGTCAAAGGATTCCATCTCCATGGTCGCCTTGTCTGTCTCGATCTCGGCGAGCACATCGCCAATTTCAACCACATCGCCGGGCTTCTTGAGCCATTTGACGACGGTGCCCTCGGTCATGGTGTCCGAGAGCTTGGGCATTTCGATGTTGATGGCCATGGTAGGGATAGAATGCGGGATGACGGCGCGAGAGTGCGTGATCAGCCCGCAATTTCGAGAAAATTTTCGCCTGTTGCCTAACCCCAAGTCGCTTTCGTCACCACACCCTTGACCACGGTGAAGTTTAGCCGCTCCGGCAGGAAGTCCTGGGTGACCATGTATTCCTCTCCGTCCACGCTCACAACGCGGGTACGGATCCCGTGCTCCTCGGCCAGCGCGGTGGCTTTTTCCAGTGTCAGTCCAACAAAGGCCGCGGCCGCTGGACGTTCCTTCTTGGCTCCTTCGGGCTGCATCTGGGCGGCTCCGCCGGGCACCCGCGCCGCCGCGACGATCCCAGCGCTGGCAAGGCAGCTGCTGGCCAGCAGGGCGCATGCGGCGGCTAACATGGATAGTGGCTTCACAAACATTGACTCAAAAAAGCCCCGCAGGCTCGGGGAGCGAGACCGGATCTAACACAGGCGCGGCGCGTTGGCCAATTCATTGGGCGATGCCCCGGACCAGGGGGCGCATCGTGGGGATGAGGCCAATTTGGGGGGCCCCGTTGGATCCTTGCGAGGAGGCCATCGCCATGGTCCGCGGGCCGGTGGTTCCGCATGGCCCGTGGTCGGCAAAGTAGTGCCGCACGCAGCCGCCGCCGCTGCGGGTGCTGCGGGTGCTGCGGGTGCTGCGGGTGCTGTAGCTGCGCGGGCCGCTGAACCAGTTGGCGCAGCCGCTTCTAACAGCAACCTCCTGGTAGACCGGCTGCTGGACGACGCGTACCTGGGCCATGCCGCTCTTCGCATCGGTGGTGACGACTTGCTCGACTTGGCGGTAGCCAACGATCCGTTGCTCGGTGGTTTCCAGCGCGCTGCCGGCGCTCGACGAGCCGCCACATGTCGCACAGCAGGAGGTGGCGGCCACAGCCACCGCGGCGAGGCCCATGGATACAATCAGGGATTTGATCATCATCCCCCACTAGACGGCAGGATCTAACCAAATCAAATTGAAAGATGCCCTACCCTAGCAGGTCACACAATCGTGAGCACCTGCTGGACAACGCGTTTGGCGTTCGGCAGCTGTTCATGTTCGACATGTGGGGAGTAGATTGCGGGAGCATCGATGGTGCAGACGCGCTTAACGGGAGCGTCGAGGTCATCGAAGGCGTGCTCCTGGATGAGGGTGGCGACCATGGCGGAGACGCCGCCGAAGGCCTTGGACTCGTCGACGAGGACAGCGCGGTGGGTTTTGCGCACGGTGGCGAGGATGGCCTCCTGGTCGAGCGGGCGGATGGTCCGCAGGTCGAGCACCTCGGCGGAGATGCCATGTTCGTTTTGAAGGACTTCGGCGGCCTCAAGAGCAACCAGAACGGAACGTCCGTGGGCGATGAGGGAGATGTCGGTGCCGGGGCGTTTGAGGTCGGCCTGGCCGAGGGGGATGACGAAATCGCCGTCGGCGGGATCGGGGACCTCGCCGGTGGTGCCGTAGAGGAGGGTGTTCTCCATGAAGAAGACCGGGTCGTTGTCGCGAATGGCCGACTTGATGAGGCCCTTGACGTCCGCCGGAGTGGCGGGAACCACCACCTTCAAGCCAGGGAAGGCGGCAAACATGGCCTCCGGGACGTGCGAGTGGGTGGCGCCCACGCCGGTGCCGCCGTTGGCGGGTCCGCGGACAACGATTGGGCAGTTGATGAGTCCGCCGGACATGTAGCGCACGCAGGCGCCATTGCTGACCAGCTGGTCAAAGGCCACCGAGTGGAACGACCAGAACATCAACTCCATGACCGGGCGCACGCCAAGCATCGAGGCGCCAATGCCCATGCCAATGAAGCCGGCTTCCGAGATGGGAGTATCGACGACGCGCTTGTCGCCCCACTTTTCCCACAGGCCGCTGGTGACCTTGTAGGCGCCGTTGTACTGGGCGACTTCCTCGCCAAGGAGGACAACGTTTTCATCGCGGGCGAGTTCCTCGTCGAGGCCTTCGCGCAGGGCTTCGCGGTAGGTAAGGGTGCGGGACATGGTGGCAGGGAAATTGGGTGACGGTTAGGTGGTACTAGGTTTCTGGTAGCACCCGGTTAGTCGTTGAAGAAGTGGCGGCCGGTGGCGCCCGCGGCGGTGTGGTTGTCGACCTCCCAGTAGACGTCCTTGGTGATGTCCTCGATGGTCGGCGGGGCGGACTCCTCGGCGAACTTGGCGGACGCGACAGCCTCCTGGCGGGCGGCCTCCTCGATTGCGTCGGCCTGCTCGTCGGTGAAGATTTTCTCGTCGACGAGGCGTCTGCGCCACAGGCGGATCGGGTCGTGGTTGGTTTTGTAGTCCTCGATTTCCTCCGGGGTGCGGTATTTTTTCCAGTTCGCGTCGGCAACGCTGTGGCCGTAGTAGCGGTAGGTGGTGATCTCGAGTATGGTCGGCTTGTGCTCCTTGCGGGCGCGCTCCATGGCGATGTGGGCCTTGGCGCGGACCTCGTAGACGTCCTCGCCGTTGACCACGTCCCACTCCATGCCGTAGGCCTCGGCGCGTTGGGCCAGGCAGTCTTGGTAGGCCGACGAGCGCTTCTGCGAGGTGCCCATCGAGTAGCCGTTGTTCTCAATGATGAAAACCACCGGGATGTTGAACAGGGCGGCAAGGTTGAGCGACTCGTGGAAGGCTCCTTGGTTGACCGCGCCGTCGCCAAGATAGCATAGCGCGCAGCCTTCCTTGCCGAGGTACTTCAGCCCGTAGGCGAGGCCCAGGCCAAGTGGCGTCTGGCCTGCGACGATGCCGTGGCCGCCCCAGTAGTTCTTGTCGGGAGCAAAAAAGTGCATCGAGCCGCCTTTGCCCTTTGAGCAGCCGGTCGCCTTACCGAAGAGCTCGGCCATGCACTCGTCCATGCCCATGCCCACCGCCAGAGCGTGGCCGTGGTCGCGGTAGGCGGTGATGACATGGTCGTTTTCCCCGCACAGCGAGATGGTGCCCACGGCGATGGACTCTTGGCCGTTATAGAGATGCAGGAAGCCGCCGATTTTCCCCTTGTTGTACCAGCGCAGTGACTCGCCCTCAAACCGGCGGATGCGTACCATCTGGCGGAACAGCTCGATTTTCTCGTCCGCGGTCAGCGAGCGGTTGATGGGAGACCCGGCGAAGTCAAGGGCAGCGGTGGCAGGTGAACCTGAGGACATGGCAAATAAGGTGAAAAATCGAAGCCGCAGTTAAGAGCAGGAGGCCCGGCGCGCAAGCCTAAGATGCCCGCTGGACAACAACCACGCTCGGCGCCTTTGCGCGCAGCGGTTGGCTCGCCAGCAGGAACACGCTGGCAAATAATACATCCGCCGCAAGGCTGTTGCGCAGGAACACCCAAGTGGGCTGCGCGGCTCCCGCCGAACCGCTCCAAAGGGCTTCGATGGCTCCTTGTAAGTCTTTGGTATAGAGCGGGTAAAATGCCCAGCACGCAAGGTTCGTGACGACGTAGAACGCCAGTGAGGAGGCCGCCGCACCGCCCAGCATGACCGCCGTGCCCCGGCCGCGCAGAAGGTGGCCGATCAGCGCCACGACGCCGAAGCCCACAAGCACGATGAGCAGCCCAGAGGTGTCCGTGGCGTTGCCGTACATTGCGTTGGTCAGTGGCACGGACGCGAGCCACGCGGCCAGCGGCACAACCATCCCCACACGCGAGCGCAGGCACGCCGCACCACAGAAAAACAGCGCCGCCAGCGGCTGCACGTTGGGCAGCCAGTCAGGCTGCAGCGCGCCGAGCACCCGGAAGGCGATCAGCAGAACCACTAGCAACAGGGTCATCGGTAAGGCTTTGCGCATGCGCTCTTTCATACCTGCTGGAAGGCTCGATCCAACCCAAAAAACAAGCAATCTAGCAGAATCCCCGGCCCCTTGTTCCACGTGGAACAAGACTGCGCAGAGGCTTGTTTTCCAAGGTGGGGGTGCTAGCCTGCGGACCTTCGCAACGATGTTTGTTTACCCGAAAAATTACGATGTGCTGGTCATCGGCGCCGGCCACGCCGGGATCGAGGCGGCGCTTGCCGCGGCGCGGCTGGGGGCCAGCGTGGCCGTGCTGACCCAGAACTTGGACACGATTGGCCAGATGAGCTGCAACCCGGCCATCGGCGGCCTGGCCAAGGGCCACATGGTGCGCGAGATCGACGCGCTGGGCGGCTTCATGGGCATGAACACGGATGCGACGGCCATCCAGTGGCGCCTGCTCAACGGCAGCAAGGGCCCAAGCGTGCGCGCCCCGCGCGCCCAGTGCGACAAGAAGGCATACCAGTTCCGCGCCAAGCGCTTTCTCGAGGGGATGCCGGGCGTGGATTTGCACCAAGGGAATGTAGCCGAGATTTTGACCAAAGGCGACGCGGTCCAGGGAGTGCGCACCAGCCTGCAGATGGAACTGCGCGCGCGCGCGGTGGTCCTGAGCGCGGGGACCTTCATGCAGGGGCTCATGCACGTGGGGCTGCGCCAGGAGAAGGGCGGTCGGATGGGGGATGCCACCTCCACGGTGAGCACTAGTCTGCGCGAGCTCGGGTTTGACGTCGAGCGGTTCAAAACCGGCACGCCCTGCCGGCTCAACGGCCGCTCGATCAACTTTGCCGCCTGTGAGCGCCAGGACGGCGACGCGCAGCCAACCTTGTTCAGCTTCTGCCCGGAGTTGCTCGCGCGTGGGCGCGACGACCTGTTTTCCCTCAACGACTGGGGAAACCCGGAGTTCCACGTGGAACAAATGCCGTGCTGGATCACCTGGACGACGCCGGCAACCCACGAGATCATCCGCGCCAACCTGCACCAGAGCCCGATGTACTGCGGGGTCATCGAGGGCGTCGGCCCGCGCTATTGCCCAAGCATTGAGGACAAGGTGGTGAAGTTTGCCGAGAAGGACCGCCACCAGGTGTTCCTTGAGCCGGAAGGGCGCCACACCCTGGAATACTACGTCAACGGAGTTTCCACCTCCTTGCCGTACGAGGTGCAGCTGGATTTCATCCGTACCATTCCCGGGTTGGAAAACGCCGAGATCATCCGCCCGGGCTATGCGGTCGAGTACGATTATTGCCCGCCGACCCAGCTGCACCCGACGCTGGAGACCCAGCGCGTCTCCGGCCTCTACTTTGCCGGCCAGATCAACGGGACGTCCGGCTACGAGGAGGCCGCCGCGCAAGGGCTCATGGCGGGAGCCAACGCGGCCCTGAAAGTCCGTGGCGACGCCCCGCTGGTGCTTGGCCGCGACGAGGCCTACATCGGCGTGATGATCGACGATCTTGTCACCAAGGGCTGCACTGAGCCATACCGGATGTTCACCAGCCGCGCGGAATACCGCCTGCTCCTGCGCCACGACAACGCCGACCTGCGCCTGACACCCCGCGCCGCCGCCATTGGCCTCGCCGAGCCCGCTCGGGTCGAAAAGGTCAACGGCCGCCTTGCCGAGCTTGCCCGCGCTGAGTCGTTTGTCCGCAAAACCACCCATGCCGGCGTCAAGCTCGACCATTGGTTCCGCATCCTTGCCAATGCCTGGGAAGAACTCCCGGAGGACCTCAAGACAGAGTTCCACGTGGAACTTTGGCCCGAAATCGAAACCCGCTTCAAGTTCGAGGGCCACCTCCAGCGCCAGCAGCGACAGGTCGACAAACTCTCCCGGCAGGAGGGGAAATCCATCCCTGCGTGGGTGGACTACCTAACAATCAAGGGGTTGAAGCTCGAGGCCCGGCAAAAGTTTGACCGTGTGCGGCCTGCGACCCTTGGCCAAGCGGGGCGGATCAGCGGGATCACACCGGCGGACGTGACCTTCCTTTCCATTTATATTGAGAATGGCGGAGCGAAGAGGCTGGTGGAGGAGACCCCGGCAGAAAACCACCCGGTTTAGGCCTCCAAGGCCGCCGCCGCCTCGCTGAGCATGGCGCCCCAGCGCTCGCTCCATGCCGGGTCGAGCCGCTGCGGGCGGCCACTTGGCAGGGAGACCATGGCCATGATTTGGCGGCAGGTGACCAGCAGGGCCTCATCGCCCTCGCGCCGCATCTCGAAGTGGCAGGAAAACCGCGCGCGCGCGAGCGAGTCAAGGCGGCCATTGATGATCAATACGTCGCCGAGCCGGGCCGGGCGCCGGTAGTCGATCTCGGTGCGCACGACGGCGGGGAAGCAGCCGGCCTCGGTCATGCTGCGCAAGTCCATGCCCATGGCACCGGCCAGCTTGGTCCGGCAGGTCTCGATCATGCGCAGATAGGCGAGGTTGTGGACGACCCCGGCGCAGTCGGTGTCAAAGAACATGACTTCCTCGCGCGTGGTGAATGTCGGGATCGGCTCAGGCATGGGGCCTAGTGAAAGTGAAACTTGGCGCCCCTGCAATGTTGCCTTGCGGGGCTGCGTAAAAGTTAGAACAATCGCCACGATGAAGAGTTTTGTTTGCTGCGCAGCTTGGGTGTTGCTGCACCCGCTGATGGCCACCGCGGCGATCTATGTGGCGCCGCAGGAGGACGCGCTGGAGCTGCGGCGCGACCAGCTGCTGCTCGACGAGAGTGCGATGCGTAACC
>JBILQA010000003.1:0-28480 GCA_044373535.1 Akkermansiaceae bacterium
CCCGGTCCCCAGACTGAGAAGAACCGCAGGGCGACGAAGCGGATGCCGTAGAGGTCAGCGTACATCCTTCCCCACTGTTCTCCATGGAGCTTGGTCAGTGCGTAGGGGCTGCATGGGTCGGGAATCGAAGACTCCTCGGCCGGGAGCGGCGTCCCCGGACCATAGACGCTCGACGAGGAGGCAAAGACCACATGCGGGGTGCCCATGAGCCGGGCGTTCTCCAGAAGCCGCAAGGTGCCGACCACGTTGCTGCAGTTGTAGCTGAGCGGATCGTGGACCGACGGGCGCACCCCGGGCAGCGCGGCCAGGTGGACGACCGCATCGTAGCTTTTGTTTGGCAGAAGGTTGTTGCGCAGGTCGCACTCGTAGAACTGGACGCCGCGCGGCAGAGGCGACCTTGGCGGCCGGCAGTCAAGGGCCGTGATGCGGTGTCCAGCCTCGTGCAGGCGGTCGACCACATGGGTGCCGATGAAGCCTGAGGAGCCGGTGACGAGGACGGAGAGTGGATCCATGTCCTCTGAGAAGTAGTCAACCAAAGCCGCCAAGGGCATGGCGCACTATGTGTTTTCCATTGGCAGGTGGCGCGCGCCATGATTTTTGAAGTGGTCTCGATTTCGTGGCCAGTCTTTTCTGAGGTTTATTGATGCTTCTGGCCGTCCTGCTTCTTGCTCTTGAGCAGGTGCTCGAGGACTTCCCCTTGGCGGACCCATCAGCGTCGAATCCGCTCCGGGAACAACGGACTCCACGGTTAGGCTGCCAACCCGCGTGGCTTCGCATGCTTGAGTGGGGCGGCCAGACCTTGTTATGACAACCCGGAGCCGATTACAGCTTGATCCCGGGCAAGAATCTTGGAGGATTTGCCTGACATCGCGAGTGTCCGTGTGCGAGCACGGGCCGGCAACCTGGCAGAGACGCCAAGGTGCTATCCGGTAACCATTCCGGCATGTGGGAGCAGGACCAGCCATGCCTGCCCAACGAAAGTCTCATCGGAATCTCCGACGCCCGCGCTGATGTTCTCAGACGGGCGTTTGTTTTTCGGATCCCGCGGTGTCGTGAAACCACAACCGCGAGATCCCATGACTAGCACCCAGATTCCCACTCTATCAGCCCGGCAGCGACCCGTGGGCGCCGACCACCACCTATGGAACAACCACGGCAGTTGGTGGTTTCACGGCACCGAGCATTCCGCCGACGGGACCGCCCGACGCATCCGGGTGAATCTCCACACCCGGGACGCTTCCAAAGCCCGCGAGATTCGCGACCGCATTCTCGCCAAGTACAGCGCAGGGCAACCAAGTTTCGCGGGTTAATCAGGCCAATCCAATGAACCGCCGTCATTTCCTTACCCTCGCTGGTGCTTCCGCCGGCTCTATCTGGATCCCCAGCATCATCGCCAGGCGCATCCGCGATGTCTGCCTTGGCAACAGCCAGCCACTCATCTTGGCTCCGCCAAGCCACAGCTTCGATCTCTATGCCCAGGAAAGCTACGGCAGCTATTTCCTGCACCTGGGAAACCCCGACGAGGAACCGGAATATCCTACCCTCGGCGAGTTTATTGAGGACCATGGATTTGATATCAAAAAGGACAAGTCGCTCCTTGAGTACCTCACCAACTGGCGCTCTAACGAGTTTGACTCAAAAGAGGCGATCAAGGATGAGATCGATTCATTAAGGGCAAGTTTGGATGAGCCGATTGATGGGTTCGAGCGTGACCATTGGATGGAATGGGACTTTGAATTGCGGGAGGGTACCCTTGCACGAGGCTATCGGTACTTGGAAGAGCTTCCACTCGACGACGGCCTGAACGCTGACGGGTTCGACTTTGGCTCGCTCTCCTTCATCCAAGGGGACCGGCCAGGCTCCAACCTGACCTACGTCGAAGCCGACGGCTTGGCCGCGATCGCCAGCCTCCAGCACCGGCTCAACGCCCTCGACACCGGCGTGCGGGTGGTGGTCATCTAGATCGTCTGGCGCCGGCATGGTGACCGGCACCGTGACGAACGATCAGTGGCCAACGACGCCGACATGGTGACGGACGATTAGTGTTTCTGCATCGCCTACTACCGGACGGTAAACGCCCGCGCCGGATCGCCTTCGAATCCGACAGTTCAAGTCGGCTTCGTGAGGTTTATGATTATTTTCTAAGGATCCTGGCGATGGAGGTTCTTACGGAGGAGGCGAAGCCCAAACAGCCAATTATGATGAAGCACTTGATCGTTGCCGTGATGTCCCTTGCCTGCCTGCTGCAACTCAACGCGGCGTTGCCGCCGGGTTCCTACACGAGCCTGCAAGCGAATGCGCCGGAGGCATTGAAGCTGCGCATCGAGGCAGTCGTCTCGAAGCGTCAGGGGGAGGAGTGGAATGAGACCGTGCAGGCGACTGTCGTCGCGGTGACCCGCAGCAAGACCGGCTTGAAGGTTGGCGACAAGATCGAGATCCGCTATTCGCGGCGCGCCGAAGATGCTCCCTCGATGCCTGGAGCCATGCAGGCTCCCAAAATCGAAAAGGGGGCCGAAACATCTGCCTGGCTGGAGAAAAATCCCGACGGTAAATTCTTCGAATTAGCCGCCTTTGGCCTCAGCTTTGAGAAGGCCAAACCGGGGTACTAATGCCGAGGGAGCATTCATCCCTGCCGCCGTTCTGAGCGGTTATCCAGCCGGGCCGAACGGGTGGTGGTAGCTGGCAGCGTGGCGACCGTTGTGCCAATGCGCCCAAGTGCTCTGCCGGTCGCGGGGCCGGCGGGCGACCGCGCCGCTGGGAGTCACATGGGCGGAAGGATTGTCACAGTCATGGAGCGCTTCGGCGCCTCAGGAGCACCGGCGCCGACGATGGTGGCTGGGCCGTGCCAATCCTCGGTGGCTGCGTCACTGAAGCTCGGACGCATGGCGAATTTGCGCTGCGCGACGGGTGGGTTGGAAAGCAAGAAGTCGATCGCCGCGGACGGACTGACCGAGGTTGGATGGTCAGCGAGCCACTGGGCGGTGCCTTGCGGATCGATGCGGGCGAGTTCCTGGTTGAGCCGAACCATGGCGCCCATGCGGAATACCTCGTCTTTGAGCGAGTCGACCCACCTGCGGGCCGCGTCCTGCCCGAGAGCGGCGAGATGCGGAGCCATGGCGGCAAACGCCTCGCCGCGCTCGGAGCTGTACGGCATCCCGACAGTCAGCTCCGAGGCGCGCTTGATGTCGGTGGCCGCAATAACGCCAATGATCCGGGCCATGTGCGGGTTGGCATCCTCGCCGCGGTGGTGCTCTTGGGCCCAGAGGAGGGTGGCCTCCGGGTCCCTGGCCGCCCAAGCCGCCAGAATGGTGTTCGTGGCAAACGTCCCTCCGGTGTTAGCCCTGGCGTAAGCCAGCGCCTCGATCGGATCCGCTTCCGCCCACGCTGCAAGCAAAAGCGAATACTCGCCCATCCGTTCCTGGGTCAACCCGAGGTCTCGAAAGCTCGCCACCGCATCCTTGAGCTCAGCAGAGTTCAGCTTGGCAATGAAGGCCAGCAGCTCCCTAGCCCGCTCGATGGCGTTGTCTTCACGGACAATCCTTTCAAGATCGGCCATCTTTCGCTTCGTTGGGTCCTCTTTGGCACGCTCCCTCGCGCGGGTTGCGCGCTCAGCCGACTCGCCCGCCAGTTCCTTGCTGCGGGCCCCGGCGCGAACTTGCTCCGCGCCCGCCGTACCACCCGCAACCGCCGTGCCGGCTCCCGGCGCCACAAGCCGCCCAACGGCAAACCCAACAACAACCACGCAGGCAATCGTGGCAATGGCGGCAAATCTAGTTGCGGGGGTGCGTTTCATCTGCGGGGAAAGGGGGAAGGCCACGGTTGGCGCGCCCGCGCCACCAACGAATAGCGCCACCCCCTTTCGGCCTTCTCTAACAAAATCGACCAGCGCTCGGACGGGAAAACGTCACGGCCGGATGGGATTGATACTTGGCCACCTCTGCGCGGAAAACCTGGCCATTGAAGGTCCCCGGAAAGCTCTGCGGACACAGATCCCCTTAGCGTGCTTGTCAATTTGTGGTAAAAGTGTCCTCAGCGCGCGTCGAGCCACCTCGCGGGCACGCCATGGACGGCGCCGAGGAGTGAGCCGACGACGGCGCCACGGTGGCAATTGTCGCCGCCGACCATGGCATTGGCGGTGATGGCGGCATCGAAGTCATCGTGGTACTTCCAGGCGAGGTAGAGGGAGGCGGGCATCGACTCGGCGATGTAGCAGGCGGGGCTGAAGCGCTGACCGATGACGTGGGTGTCGGGCTGGGACCGCCACGATTCGGCCTTGGTGCCGGAAATCCAGTCGCCGGCCTCGAGGCGGATCGCCTCGCGCAGGGGAAGCCCCTCGCGGAGGCGGAAGAGCAGGCGGGCGAGAGTGTCGGCGGCGCGCAGCACGTTCGGGTGCGCGTGGGTCAGGCCGACGTGCTCCTTTACCGCGCCACGCAGTTCGGGAAGATCGGCTTGGCGCAGGGCGAAGCAGAGGGCTGGCACCTGGGCGAGCCCCCCGATGTGCTCGTCCTGGATGGCGCACTTGCGCGGCGGCTTGCCTGCGGCGTAACGGGTGAAGAACCCGCGGTGGTACTCCTCGACGTAGGTGTCGCGGTGCTTGCCCGGGGTGAGCATGAAATCGATGTAGCGGGCCAGCCAGGCGTCCGGATCGTAGCCGCCGGCCTCCTCGGCCATGCGGACCAACTCATTGGCGAGCTGGAAGTTCAGGGTGTTCTCGCCGGCCTTGAGGAACTGGTGGTAGTGAATCCCGCGCTGGCCCCAATAGACCGCCTGATCATGGAGGATCTCACCCCGTGGGTTGGCTGCGGTATACTGCGAGCGCCACAGGATTGAGCCAGTGTGGGGGTTCTTCGGCGCGAGGTAGCCGGTGATCTCGCCGTACTCCGCGCGCAGCGCCTCGCGGTCGTAGTACCAATGGACCGGCATGGCCACCGCGTCCGCCGCGAGCGACCCAAGGTAGGCGTGGTGAAAGGCGTCCGCGGTCATGGAGAAAATCTCTGCTCAGGCAGCGTGCCCATCCGCAGCGCCCGGCGCCAGTCAAGAAGCCATGGAGATGAGCCGCCGGGGGAAGCCCGCGCAGCGGGCAAAGCCTCGAATGGAATCCTTCCGAAGTGTTATGGCCCCGACCCACGGGCGCGCCGGGCCGACGGATTTTCCGCGAGGTCCGCCGCGAGAGGCTGCGAGAGGTCGGTCGGAGGTCTGACCACTATTACTTAAAAACCATTCGCTATGAGAGGTTTGTAGCAAAGCCTGGGGCCACCTTGGGGTGCGCCTAGCGGGCCGGCAGGCGCAGCGGGGTGGTTCCGCGGACGACGGATTTTTGTTCGCCGATGGCGTTGGGCTTGTTGGTCGTGGCGGTGCCGGTGGTGCGGCCGGAGGGATCGCGGAAGGTGGTGCGGGTCTCGCCGATGACATTGGGCTTGGCGGCCGTGGCGGTGCCGGTGGTGCGGCCGGAGGGATCGCGAACGATGGTCTTTTGCTCGCCGATGGCGTTGGGTTTGGTGGTGGTTGCAGTGCTGACGATGCGTCCGCTGGCATCGCGGAGGACGGTTTTCTGCTCGCCGATGGCGTTAGGCTTGGCGGTGGTGGCGGTGCCGGTGATCCGTCCGCTGGCATCGCGGATGACCGTCTTCTGCTCGCCGATGGCGTTTGGCTTGCCCGTTGTCCATGTGCCCGCGGGCGCCTGGGCTCCGACCGGCGCGACAAACACTCCCATCAGGAGCAAACAATAAAGCCTCATCCGTTGATAATGAAGGATCCGTGCAAGAATCGCAATTCGCATTTCGCGTCACCGGCACCGTCGGCCTATTTGGCCGGGCTGGCCGTAGCGGGGGTCAGAACGATGAGTTCAACGGCATTCTTGCCGAGTGGTTCGGTGGTGGTGAAGGTATCTGCCGGGGCGATGATTTGCTCGCTGAGTTTTTCAAGCGAGCGGCCGTTGTAGCCGTTGCGGCAGTGGTTGTGGTTTGCGTCGATGAGGAATTTCTCAACGCGGATGGATTTTCCGCGCAGCGCGGTGGCGCCGAGGTTCGTCAGCGTGAGGGTGGCTTGGATTTCCGCTGGCGACGCGCCCTGCTGGCAGTTGATGAGCATCGCGGCGATCCCGGTGGCGTCCTTGGTGGCAAAGCAGTTGAGCCCCCAGCCGTCGGCATTGGACTCGCCGTCGGAGATCCGGTTGGTTTTGAGCATGAGCTGCATTTTGAGCATGTTGAGATACGGAGTGGCCACCCCGGGGCCGACCGGGCCGGGGAACTCCTTGGTGCTGAAATCCAGCATCGACTTGCGCGCGTTCGACTGGTTGCGCGTCGTCCAGTGGAAGTTCGCATCGGTGGCGGTCATGCCGTGCTTGACGAGGTAATAGTCCCGCGTGGCCATGTAGGCGGCCTGCTTGAGCATGTCGGCGGCCTCGTTGCCCTGTGACCGGCTGGCGCCGAAACACGAACTCTCGGTGATGAAAATCGGGGTGTCCGCCGGCAGGCCGTGCGCCTTGAGGCGGGTGACCATGTCCTGCTTGAGTGTGCGTACCTTGCTGTTGCTGAACCCGAGAAGGTCGCCGTAGAGGTGGCAGGAGATGAACCCGAGGCTCTTCTTCGGATCCTTGTCCGCGCTGTAGCGCTCGAGGAAGGCATCCATCGAACTGAGATAATTCCCCTTGAACACCGCCGGTCCGCCAACCTTGACCGGAACCGCCGGCCGGGCGCTCGTGTTGTAATCGTGCGCCGCGGTGTACGCCGCTTTGAACGCACCGTAGATCTGGTCCGCCGTCAGCCCAAACCCGTCGGGCTCGTTGATGAATTCCAGGTACTCGAACTTGTCGCCCGACTCGCGCTTGTGCTCGGCAATCATCGCGCGGAAGGCGCCATAGGTCCCCGGCTTCGGCCCGGCCAAGGTGCGCAGCAGGCGCCCGGCGCGCTTGTTGGCATCCGCATTCTCGCGCCCCCAGCGCTTGATCAGGCAGTTCCTCCCCAGGCTGGCCATCTGCGCCTGGTCGAGCGCATCGGTGAGCCCCACGCCCGACTCCGAGTAACAACTCCCGAGCAGGTTGGCCGGAATCCTGCCAAAATCTCCCGCCGCATCGACCGCAATGGCCACCGGCGCCGCCGCAGTGGCCGGGGACACGCCCAACAGCGCACTTAATGCAATCGCCACCAGGCGCCCTCCGGCACCCGCCAACGGACAAAAAAATCTGCTCATCATGGATCGGCGCCTCCCGGCGCTCATGGGGCTAGCAGGCTGCATGACCCAGCGCAAGCCCATGGCTCTGCGCTCGCCAAGCCCGCTTCAACGGCAGCAATTAAAGGTCAGACCTGTATCGACCTAAGAGCCTTAAGCTACGTGCGATGGCTGCCCCCATGGCACGCCGTTGCGCATCAGTTGGTGACGAAGGGCGGGGGAAACCGGTAGCTATCTGCCAAGCGATTAAAAGGTCGATTAAAAGGTGGGAACTCTTCCGGCGTAGGGACATGGCCACAATTGGGTTGGTCCACACCAAGAGTTGCCAGACGGCGGTTTACTGGCTAGCTAATGGTGGCGATGAAGGTCGGTTGGCTGCTTCCTGCGATTGGGCTCACCCTGCTGGGTGCCGGCGGCGGGGTGCTGGCCGGCGAGCCTGCGGCGGGCGCATCGGGAATGGCACCGCTGGAGGTGGCGCATTGGAAATACCCGCCAAGTGATCCGCTCAACGCCGAGCTATACCGGCGCCTCAATGTGCGCATCGCCCAAGTGACCAAGTACGGCAGCAACCCGGCGACCGACGACCCGCTGTGGATTGTGCGGCTGGCCGATCAACTCAACGAGTCGATTGCCGCTGAGCGCCTTACGGCCTTCCTGACCGAGGTGGCGGCGCGCAAGCGTGCCCAGGACGCCGCGCTGGCCCGCCAAGCTGCGCGGCAAACTGCGGAGGATGAATTTCTGGAGGCAAGCGGGCGGACCTCTCCCTTTGGTTCAGGTTTCCGCGGCCTGCAGACGTCCTACCCGCTTTTCGATGGCGCGCTGCGCGGCGCTGGCTTCGGTGGCGGACCACGGCTTGGCGCGCCCGCGCGGCCGCTGCGCTGAGCGGGTGTTTTCTAGTTTTTTGCCCTGCCGATGGTGACGCGGTACGTTGCGCTCCCCTTGTTGTCCTGGAGCATGGTGTCGTTGATCCGGAGGAAGTACTTGCCCTTCTCGGTGACCGCAAAGACGAAGGCCTTGCGCTTGGTGTCCATAGGGTTAGCGAGCATCTTCGCGCCTCCGCCGGTGTTCACGTAGAGGGCGATCCGGTTGACCTGGACCGTGGCGTCATCCGGCGACTCGGTCGCCAAACCGGGGAATGCGTTCCATTCTCCCTTGACGTATTGCAGGGTGATTTCCTGCCCGGGGGAGAGCTCGCCGATGGCGGCGCCTTAGCCCTTGGTGGCATCAATCACCACATCGTCGCCAAAGGGACTCGCGTCCCCACCCATTGCCAAGGCGGCCACCTTCTTGATCTCCGCGTCCACCAGCAGCGCGCTGTCGAGATCCCCCGCCTTGGTATAGCGCGCCTTGAGGTCGTTGAGCGCCTTCACATAGGAATCGTCCAGCGGCTTGACCGCCCGCTCCTTGGCCGATGTCCACTTCTGCCGCAAGTCGGCCAGGTCCATCGGCTCACCCGTGGCCGCAACGACCGACAAAAACAACAAAATCCACACCCTCATACTGCCCTGCAGCGTCGTCCCACCTAACCGGATGTCAAGAACAGCTGGCAGAAGCGCCCGACCTTCTAACCGCCATTCATCTCTTTGATCTGCCGGTTGAGGTCTTCAAGGACGTTGGGCGGAAGTTGTTGGTTTGAGCGCAGCCATGTCTGGGCGCTTTCCGGATCGCGGCGCAGCCAACCGCCGAGCGTGCGGCGGTACGTTTCGTCGCGCTGCTCAACATCGCTGATGCGCGAGATGTTGGATGCCGCGGTGGCCGGATCGGCACGGAACGAGCTCCAAACAAAATGGCGCACGACACTGTCAGTCACATCGCTCGAATAACTGTTAAGCATCGACGCGGCGGCCTTCGGGTCCTCGGAGGCCACGGCGCTGACCAGCCCGCGCAGGGCGTAGCTGCGGCTCTCGCCGGCGGGCAGCGAGCTGAAATAGGAAGTGGCCGCGCCGCGGTCTTGGCGGGCCCACTCGGCCAGGGCGGTGCCAAGGCCGCGCTGGTTGGCGCCATCCGGATGGGCGACGAGCCACTTGGCCGTCCCCTGCGGATCGATGCTGGCGAGCTCGTCGTTGAGGCGGGCCATGGCGCCCTCGCGGAGTTGTTCATCTTTAAGGGATGCTACCCAGCCGCGGGCAGCCTCGGCGCCGAGGGCCGCGAGGTGGGGGATCATGCTGCCAAGCGCCTCGCCGCGTTCTTGGCTATAGGGCATGTCGACAATCAACTGTGAGGCGCGCTTGATGTCGGTCTCGGCGATGATGCCGATGATGCTCGCCATGTACGGGTTGGCCTCCGTACCGGTGTGGTTTTGCTGGGCCCAGGCGATGGCGGCCTCGGGGTCCTTGGCCGTCCAGGTTGAGAGGATTGTCTCGGTGGCGAAGGTTCCGCCGGTGTTGGCCGTGGCATAGGCCAGCGCCTTGACGGGATCCGCCTCCGCCCAAGCGGTTAGCAACAGGGAGTACTCGCCCATGCGTTCCTGTGTTAGGCCAAGGCCGCGGAAGTTGGCCACGGCCTCCTCGAGCTGTGCGGGATCGAGCTTGTCGATGAAGGCCAGCATCGCGCGGGTCCGCTCAAGGGCGTTGTTGCCGCGGACAATTTCGCCCAGGTCGCCAACCTTGGCTGGCGCCTGGCCCGCCTTGGCGCGCCCCTCCGGGCGGCTTCCCGGGCGCGGTGCGCGCTCGGCGCCGGCCACGGCGGAACCCTCGCCGCGCGTCCCAAGCCGCGTCTGCCCACCCGCCGCGGCGCCACCCGCGCCTGCCGGGCCCGCGCCGCCCGGCGCGGAAAACCGCCCGCCGACAAAGCTGGCGGCGGCGATCAAGGCAAAGGCGGCGACGCTGGTGGCGGGTGTTAGTTTCATGGATTGGCGCTCGGCGAGCGGTGACAACAACCTATTAACGCCGCCCTCTAGCAAGTTTTTCTAGCAATCTGGACGCGGCGGCGGCGATTTTCCCGGCGCGGCGCGGGTGCGGCGTGCGCGGATTGGTCTTTCCACTGCGATGGATCGGCCATTTCCTGTGACGTGCCACTTCGCCGCCTCTCGACCCATCAGACCTCATGGCAGAAGCTTGAGCTTTGGACGAGCAAGCGCGAGGTCGAGATGCGGGTTGAGGGCGCGGTCCATGCGTGGTGGCACAACCAGCGCCTGCTCAGTGGCCTTGCATGGGACATCATCGCCGCGGCAGCCCTCCTGCGGCCGGCCGGCCCGCCGGCCTCGGTCCTCATGCTGGGTCTCGCCGGCGGCACGAGCCTGCGCATCCTGCGCCACCTCCTGCCGCAGGCCTCCCTGACTGCCCTGGAAATCGACGAGGAGATCGTCGGCATCGCCCGCGGCGCCATGCACCTCGACGACCTCGGCCTGGAGATCCGCATCACCGATGCCTACGCATGGCTGGCAGCTAACAAACGCAAGTTCGACGTCGTCATCGACGACATCTACACGGCCGGCAGCGAGGATGTCTTCCGCTCGCGCGGATGGAACCGCGAGTTGTTGGGCAACCTGCGCCGCGCCGTGGCCCCCGGCGGCTTGTTGGCCGTGAACCTCATCACCGGCTCGGGCCACCGCCAGATGCAAAGCGGCACGCGCCGGGTGATGCGCGAGGCATTCCCCGTCGTGCGCTCATTGGTCACGCCCGCATGCATGAACGAGGTTCTCGTGGCGGGCGAGGAGGTTTTGCCCCTCGGGGCGTTGCGTGCCTGGCGCGACTCGTTCACCCATCCGCGCGACCGGGACTTCTGGGACCTCATCCAATCCCGCCGTCTCTGACTTGGCCAACTAACAACCCCGAGAATCCCATGGGTTTCCTGACAACATTGATTGGCAAGCTTGGCGGCGAGCCGGCTCCTGCCGACCCGACGTTGGAGTGGCCGGAGTGGCGCGAGGTGGCGCTCAGCGTGGTGCCGCATGAGGGGCGCCTCAACGACATGCCGTTTGGCGCCGCGGTTGAGGCGGCCCGGTTCCTTGGCCGGCCGTCGCGGGTGCGCTGGCTGCCGGATGGGTATCTGGAACTGCTGTATGCCGAGGCTGGCTTGGAGGTGGGTTTCAAGGCCGGCAGGTTTGAGAACCTGGTGCTCATGATGGATCGGCATGTGGCGGAGCCGGACATCCCCTTCCATTTCGCGCGGATAAACGTGCGGCTGGCTAACGGGCATGCCTGCGAGCTGTCGCGCGAGTCTAACCGTGGGGTGGTCGAAGGTTGTTTCGGGCGCGCTGCGCGGGTGGATGTCGACGTGGACGAGACGATTCTCTTCTACACCCTTGGGGGAATCGAGATGGAGTTTGAGATGCATCCAAAGACCGCCACGCTGATGCGCCTGAACCTTTTTCCCGCCGGCGAGTAAGCGGCCTGCCAGCGCCTGGCGCCAAGGGCCGGCCAGCGCTGCGCGGCGGAAACCAGAGGGCGGTGCGCCACGCCTTCGGGCCTGCGCCATTGACCTGCCCGCGCCCGATCTCCAGCATGGTCGGCTATGCAGCGACTCTTGCTCCTCTGCGCCTCGCTTCTCTGCGCGGGCTCCGCCGGCGCGGCGGACAAGCAGCCCAACATCCTCGTCATCCTCACCGACGACCAAGGCTATGGCGATCTTGGCTGCTATGGTGCCAAGGACCTCCTGACGCCCAACCTCGACCGGTTCGTCGCCGAGGGGATGCGCTTCGACCAGTTTCGGGCCAATTCATCAGTCTGCTCGCCGACCCGCGCCGCCCTGCTGACCGGCAAGTTCCCCGACCGCGTGGGCGTCCCCGGGGTGATTCGGAGCGATCCGAAAAACTCCTGGGGTACCCTGGCCCCGAGCGCCGTCCTCCTGCCCCGGGTGCTCAAGGGCGCCGGCTACCACTCGGCCATCATCGGCAAGTGGCACCTCGGGCTGGCCGCCCCTAACACCCCCAACGCCCGCGGCTTCGACTTCTTCCATGGATTTCTTGGCGACATGATGGACGACTACACGACCCACCAGCGCCAGGGGGCCAACCTGATGTACGAGGACGCCAAGCTGATAGATCCTGTTGGACACGCGACAGACCTGTTTTCCTCGTGGGCGTGTGAGTTTCTGCGCAGGCGCGCCAAGCAGGCCGGGCCATTTTTCCTGTATTTGGCGTTCAACGCGCCGCACGACCCGATTCAGCCGCCCGCCGAGTGGCTTGCCAGGGTGCACGCGCGCGACCCGTCGCTCCCGGAAAAGCGCGCCAAGCTCGTTGCCCTCATCGAGCATCTCGACGACGGGATCGGCAAAGTGTTGGAGACGCTCAAGCAAACCGGTCTGGAGGAAAACACGCTGGTGATCTTCACCAGTGACAATGGCGGCGCGCTGCAGTTTGGCGCCGCCAACGGGGCGACCCGCGACGGCAAAGGCAGCATGTTTGAGGGCGGCCTGCGCGTCCCGTTCGCCGCCCGCTGGCCGGGGAAAATCGCCGCCGGCTCGCGCAGCGCGGTGGCGGCCGCCAGCATGGACATCTTTGCCACCAGCTTGGACGCGGCCGGCGTCACCCCGGCGGCCGACCTCGACGCGCTCAGCCTGCTGCCCATCCTAACCGGCAAGACGGCTGAGCTTGCGGCGCGCGACCTTTATTTTGTCCGCCGCGAGGGTGCCGGATTCAAGGGCCAGACGAGCCAGGCGCTCATTCGCGGCCCATGGAAGATTCTCCAAAACTCCCCAACAGGCCCGCTTGAGCTCTACAACCTCGAGGCCGACAAGCTCGAGGCCGCCGCGGCCAACCAGTCCGCCGCGCCCCGGCTCGAGGAGCTCAGCGGGGCGCTCCAGCGCCAGATGCAGCGCGCGGTTCCCTGGCAGTGACGCCGCCGCGGGGTTAGATCCCCAGCGCGCCGCGCGCCGCGGCTAGCAACTCATCCGCTTTGGCCAGCTCGCTGCCGGCGCCGCGGGCCATGTCCGGCTTGCCGCCGCCGCGGCCGCCGACGATGGGGCCGAGGGTTTGGATCATCGAGCCGGCGTTGTGGCCGGCTGCCTGGCCGGCGCTGCCGCAGAAGGCGCCGAGGTGGAGCTTCTCTCCATCATTGACCAAAAGGAAGGCTGCCTGGTCGAAGCCGCGCTTTTTCAGCCCGTTGAAAAGTTCCTGCAAGAGCCCGGCGTCGCCCTCGAAGGCGGCCACCAGGTTGCCACCCGCCGCGGTGAGTTCGGCAAGCGCGGCATCCGCCTCGCGTCCCGCCGCGGCCGTGCGGACCTTCTTGACGCGCTTTTCGGCTTCGATGGCGGCCTCCTTGAGCGCGTCGCGGTAGCCGCGCAGGTCGCGCTCGGCTTGGTGGATGGCGGCGATCTCGCTGCTGGCCAGCAACTCCGCGTGGGCCCCGCGATTCAGGTGGGGCGCGGCCTCGGCGGGCTCGCCGATGGCGGCCAGCTGGCTGTTAGCGGCGGCCAGCTTTTGTTCGAGGTTGGCCAGTTCGGTGGCGAAGGCGTCCGCCTGCTCGCGCAGCCATGCGCGCGCGGCGTCGCCGGTGGCAGCTTCGATGCGGCGCACGCCCGCGGCGATGGCGCCCTCGCTCTTGATTTTGAAGAGCCCGATTTCGCCGGTGCGGCGCACGTGGGTGCCGCCGCAGAGCTCCATGGAATAACCGTTAAGTTCCTGCGGGGTGCCGCCGATTTGCACCACGCGGACCCGCTCGCCGTACTTGTCGCCGAAGAACTGCATGACGTCCGCGCGGCCTTTGACCTCGGCATGCAGGACTTCCTTCCAGGAAACCGGCTCGTCGGCGGAAATGCAGGCGTTGACCCGCGCCTCCATCGCCTCGACCTGCTCCGGGCTCACCGCGCCGGAGTTGAAGTCAAAGCGCAGGCGCTCCTCGTTGACCATCGATCCCTGCTGTTGGGCGTCGGCGGAAACCTCCTGGTGGAGCGCCCAGTGGAGGAGATGGGTGGCGGTGTGGTGGGCCTCGATTGGCTGCCGCCGTGCGCGGTCGACCTTCAGGGTGATCTTGTCACCCACGGCAACCGCACAGGGTGTTAGGATGTGCGCGCGGGCCTTGCCGATCTGTTGGACGCCAGTGACGGCCACCACGGAGTTGGAGATGACCGCGGTTCCGGTGTCGCCGGTCTGGCCGCCCATCTCGGCGTAGAACGGGGTTTTGTCGGTGATGACAAACAGCGCGTCCTCCTGCGGGTGGACTTCCAAGACGGTTGCCTCCACCTCGCTGGAGTCAAAGCCGACAAACTCGGTGATCGCGTCGGTGGAGATGTCCAGCGCGCGGACCACCGTGGACTTCTGGGCGGCCCGGGCGCGCTCGCGCTGCTGCTCCATGAGTGCCTCAAACCGCGGCATGTCCACCGTGAGTCCACGCTCCAGGCAGAGGAGCTCGGTGAGGTCGGCGGGGAAGCCAAACGTGTCGTAGAGCTCAAAGGCGACGTCGCCGGAGAGCACGCTGTTAGCCACGTTGTCCATGGCGTCCTCGAAACGCCTCAGGCCGCGGTCAAGCGTCTGGTTGAAGCTCGCCTCCTCCTGCTCGAGGGTGGCGCGCACCGCTTGCTCGCGGGCGACTAGTTCCGGGAATACCCCGCCCATCTGTTCGACGAGGGTTCCAACAAGGGCGCCGAAGAACGGCTTCTCACCGGAAAACCCGAGCTGGCGGCCGTACCTAACTGCGCGGCGGAGGATCCGGCGCAGGACGTAGTTGCGGCCGTTGTTGCCGGGCATGATGCCGTCGGCGATGGAAAATGAGAGAGTCCGCAGGTGGTCGGCGATGACGCGGAAGGCCACCGCGGTCTTGAGCTCGTCGGTGTAGCCGGCGCGGTCCTGGCCGGGCTCCGGATAGATGTCGCGGTAGGATTTGCCGGAGAGCGCCTCGAGCTGGCGGAAGATCGGTTGGAAGACGTCGGTCGCGTAGTTGCTCGGTTTTGGCCCGAAGTCAGTGAAGCCCTTGGTGTTCTGGATGATCGAGCAGGCCCGCTCAAACCCCATGCCGGTGTCGACGTGCTTGGACGGCAGCTCGCGGAACGAGCCGTCCGCCTCCGCGTTGTATTGGATGAAGACGAGGTTCCAGATCTCGATGCAGCGGTCGCTGTCCATGTTGACGAGCTTGCCCATGCTGTCGCCATCGGGCGTTAGATCGACGTGGAGTTCCGAGCACGGGCCGCACGGGCCGGTTTCGCCCATCATCCAGAAGTTGTCCTTCACGTTGCCGTGGACGATCTGGATGTTCGGGTCGCAGCCCTTGGAGCGGAACAGTGCGGCCCAGAAGTCCCAGGCCTCCTGGTCAAACTCGCCCGGGTCGCCCGGCTTGGGGGCGTAAACGGACGCGTATAAACGGTTAGCCGGGAAGCCCCAGCGGCCGACGACGAGCTCCCAAGCCCACTCGATGGCCTCCTTCTTGAAGTAGTCGCCAAACGACCAGTTGCCCAACATCTCGAAGAACGTGTGGTGATAGGTGTCGTAGCCGACATCATCGAGGTCGTTGTGCTTGCCGCCCGCGCGGATGCACTTCTGGGTGTCCGCGGCGCGCGGCGGAGCGTAGGGAGCCTTGTCGGTGCCAAGGAAATACGGGACAAACTGGTTCATCCCGGCATTGGTGAAGAGCAGGCCGGGCGACTGCGGCAGCAGGGAGGCGGAGGGCACAAGGGTGTGCTGCTTCTCGCGGAAGAAATCGAGGAAGCTCTGGCGGATTTCGGCGGCAGTCATGGGCAATTGGGGCAAGTGGCGGGTCGGCGTGGCGGGGGAAGCGCTTCTGTAGCGGGGGCCGCGCGCCCCGGCAAGTCTGGGGAGCCGATTTAGCCCCGGTGCCTATCCCCCAGGCGGCGGCTCTCCACCGGGGCCTTGTGAAAATTTTCACAAAGCGCTTGAGGGCTAGGCGGGGGAGGGGCATGGTCTGGCCGTTGATTATGGCCGCGCCTGAACCACTGAGCACTGAAGTCGCCTACGATTCGAAGATCGAGGGCAACGTCATCCACACGCGCCTGGACTCGGCGATCAACTGGATGCGCAAGAACTCGTTGTGGCCCATGCCGATGGGTTTGGCGTGCTGCGCCATTGAGCTGATGGCCACCGCCTCGTCGCGCTTCGACATCTCGCGCTTCGGCATGGAGGTGATGCGCTTTTCCCCGCGCCAGAGCGACGTGATGATCGTCGCCGGCACCGTGACCTACAAGATGGCCCTGGCCGTGCGCCGGATCTGGGAGCAAATGCCCGAGCCAAAGTGGTGCATCGCCATGGGTGCCTGTGCATCAAGCGGTGGCATGTACCGCAGCTACGCCGTGCTGCAGGGCATTGACCAGATCATCCCGGTGGATGTCTATATTTCCGGTTGTCCGCCGCGGCCCGAGGCGCTCATCGAGGGTCTCATGAAGCTGCAGCGCAAGATCGAGGGCGAGGGCTCGCTCATGGACCAGAAGCGCGAATTCTTCGAAAACAACGCCTGAGCCGTCCCGCCGCCAACTGATTTGATTTTATGAACGCGCAGCAAGCAGCCGACAAGGTGGCGGAGAAGTTTCCCGCGGGCCTGTTATCCCGGCACGAATTCCGCGGCGAGCAGACGGTGGTGGTGCGCTTGGACGCGCTGCCCGCGGTGTTGGAGTTCGCGCGGCGCGACCTCGGCCTCGACTTCCTGCTGGATATCTCCAGCCTCGACCACTTCGGCAGCGATCCGCGCTTTGAGATCGTTTATGAGCTGACCAACCTGGGCGACAGCGCGCACCTCCGGGTGAAGGCGCCGGTGGCTGAGGATGAGGAGGTTCCAACAGCCACTGGGCTCTGGAAGAGCGCCAACTGGCACGAGCGGGAAGTTTATGACATGATGGGCATCCGCTTCAGCGGCCACCCGGATCTGCGCCGCATCCTGATGTGGGAGGGCTATCCATTCTATCCGCTGCGCAAGGACTTTCCGCTGGGCGGGCGGCCAACCGACATGCCGGACGTCGCCTTCACCGGCGTCGCTCCGCTCGAGGGTGGACCGTTTGTGACCACGCCGGGGGCTGGCTCCGCCGCCAAGGCCGAGCCACGCGCGCATACCAGCGAGTAAGCGCGCCGCGCCGCGGCCCGACTAACTGAGTGGCGCAGATGAGGGCAGCTTCCCGCACGAGCCGGCCACTCGCCCTGAGGCGCCCGGGCGCCGACGCGCCCACGCTGCTGGCGGGCATTTTGCTGTTGGCGTGGCTGGCGGTTTGTTGGGCCGGTGGGCCGGCGGGCCCTCTGGCGGGCCGGTGGTACGAGGCGCTGGGGCTTTGCTGGGCCGGCGGGCTCTCCAACGGGCGCGTCTGGCAGCTGCTAACCCACGCGCTGCTGCACGCCAGCACCCTGCACATGGTCACCAATGCATTGTTTATCTATGCGATTGGCGCGCGCATCGACTGCTTTCTCGGCGGCCGCGCGATGGTTGGGATTTTCGTCGCGGGCAGCGTGTTAGGCTCGCTGGTGCACGTGGCGCTGCCGCCGCTGTGGCTGCCCGAGCCGCCGCTGGTGGGTGCCTCGGGCGGGGCGACGGCGCTGCTGCTGGCCTTCGCGACGCTTTCCCCCGACTCGCGGATGTGGCCGCTGCCGCTGCGCGCCGGGAATGTTGGGCTTGGGGTGATGCTCGCGGCCGTTCTTCTCGCCGGCCTGCAGGTGGCCTTCGCCTCGGGCTGGTTGCCTGCGCTGCAGCGCGCGATTGGCGCGGCGGGCCTCGCCGACCTGCTGCGGATCGGCCACGGCTACCACTTTGGCGGCGGGCTGGCCGGCTGGCTGGCCGCCCGCTGGGTGCTGCGCCGGCCGGCTATTCCGCGCCGCCGGTGAGGAAGGCCGGCAGCGCCTCGCTCGCATCCGGGCGCCCAACTCCGGGAGGGGTGAAGAACTTTCTCATCTCCCGCAAGGTGGCGGAGGATTTGCCCGCCTCGCTGCGCACCGGTTGGTAGAGCGTGAAGTGCGGGGCGACGGCGCAGGCGCCGATGAGGCTTGCGCCAAGGGCTAGGAGGGCGGCTCTTGCGGGGACGGCTCGCGGTGGCATTGTGGGCGGGTAGTAATCGCTAGGGTTTGACAGTGGGCGGATGTTGGGGATTGTCAGCTGTGCGGCGCCTGCGCGTCCCCAACTGTTATGGATTCCTCTCCCATTCTCGTCACCGGGGGTGCCGGCTACATCGGCTCCCACACTGTCCGCCTCCTAGCCAGCCAGGGCCGCAAGGTCGTGGTGCTCGACAATCTGGTGTTTGGCCACCGCGAGGCGATCGTCGACCCCGGCGTCGAGCTCGTCGAGGGCAGCATCGGCGACCGCGCGCTGCTGGATGGATTGTTCGCGCGCCACAAGTTTGGCGCCGTGGTCCACTTCGCCGCCTACGCCTATGTTGGCGAGTCGGTCAGCGAGCCGCTGAAGTACTACCGCAACAACACCGCGGAGCCCATCACCCTGCTAGAGGCGATGCGCGACCACGGCTGCCGGGTGTTCATTTTCTCGTCGACCTGCGCGACCTACGGCGAACCCGAGCGGCTGCCGCTCGTTGAGAGCCACCCGCAGCGGCCGATCAACCCATATGGCCGCAGCAAGCTCATGCTCGAGTGGATCCTCAAGGACTGCGACAGCGCGTGGGGACTCAAGACCGCGTGCCTGCGCTATTTCAACGCCAGCGGTTCGTCCGCGGACGGCCGCATTGGCGAGGACCACGATCCGGAGACCCACCTGATTCCGCGCGTGCTCATGACCCTTACCGGCGAGGTCGACAAGCTGCAGGTCTTCGGCACCGACTACGACACGCCCGACGGCACCTGCATCCGTGATTACATCCATGTTGAGGACCTTGCCGACGCGCATGCGCGCGCGCTCGACCTGCTCAGCGCCGGTGGCGAGTCCCTGCAGTGCAACCTGGGCACCGGTGTGGGCGTCTCGGTGCGCGAGATCATCCAGGCCGCCGAGGCCGTCACCGGCCGCACCGTGCCCGTCGCATACGGCCCGCGCCGCGAGGGCGACCCGGCACGCCTGGTGGCGGATCCAAGCCGCGCGGCGGAGGTGTTAGGGTGGGTGGCCAAGCACCGCGATGTGCGCGAGATTGTCGCCTCGGCGTGGACGTGGATGTCGGCCCCGGGTGGTGGACGGTTTCCGCGCAATTGATGATCGCGGGGTGCTAACAGCGCCGGCTAGGCGTCGATCGGGTGGGCGCGCGGCTCAGGCGAGCAAGTCCGGGCGATTGGCGCGGGTGCGGGCTTGCGCTTGGGATTTTTTCCATGCCTGGATGCGGGCGTGGTTGCCGCTGAGAAGCACCTCCGGGACGCACAGGCCGTTGAAGTCCGCCGGGCGGGTGTAGGCGGGGGCCTCCAACAGGCCCGGGGTGGAGAACGACTCCTCCTCGGGCGAGCGTTCGTCGCCAAGCGCGCCGGGCAGCAGGCGGATGATGGCATCGGCGACGACGGCGGCGGCAAGCGCCCCGTTGGTGAGGATGTAGTCGCCAATCGAGAGCTCAAGGTCGACGAGCTGCTCGATGACGCGGTGGTCAACGCCCTCGTAGTGGCCGCAGAGGATCAGGAGGTGTCCGCCGCCAGCAAGTTCGCGCGCCAAGGTCTGGTTGAAGACGCGTCCCTGCGGGGTCATCAGCACCACCGTGGTGTCGGGCTGGCGCAGGGCCGCCACCGCCGCAAACAGCGGCTCGGGCTTGAGCAGCATCCCCTGGCCGCCGCCGCAAAGCGTGTCGTCCGTCTTGCGGTGCTTGTCAGTTGCCCAATCACGCAGCTGGTGGGCGCGCACCGTCGCGATGCCCGCGTCGCGGGCGCGGCCAATGATGCTCTCGGCCAGCGGCGCCAGGGCAACCTCGGGAAACAGGGTGACGATGTCGATGGTCACGGGCTGGGTGTTAGAAGCTGCTAGTCGCGGGTCCGTCCGCGCAGCATCGCCTCGATGTAGGTGTCGATTTCGCCGTTCATGATGGCGTCGACGTTGGCGGACTCCTCGCCGGTGCGCAGGTCCTTGACCATCTGATAGGGCTGGAAGACGTACGAGCGGATCTGGCTGCCCCAGGCGATGTCGCCCTTTTCGCCGTAGGTGCGCTCGGCCTCGGACTTTTTCTTGTCCTCCTCCAGCTGATAGAGCTTCGCCTTGAGCAGTTCCATGGCGAGGTCGCGGTTGCGGCCCTGTGAGCGCTCCTGGGTGCAGCGGATGAGGATGCCAGTGGGGAGGTGGCGCAGGATGACGGCGGTTTCGACCTTGTTGACGTTTTGTCCGCCCTTGCCGCCGGAGCGGGTGGTCTGGATCTCGATGTCGGTCTCCTTGATTTCGATGACGATTTTGTCGTTGATCTCGGGCGTCACATCGACGGAGGAAAACGACGTGTGGCGCTTGCCGGCGGCGTCAAAGGGCGAGATGCGCACCAGGCGGTGGACGCCGCGCTCGACCTTGAGGTAGCCGTAGGCGTACTCGCCCTCGATCTTCAAGGTGGCGCCGCGCACGCCGGCCTCGTCGCCGTCCTGATAGTCGATGTAGGAGACCTTGAAGCCCTTTTTCTCCGCCCAGCGGTAGTACATGCGCAAGAGCATCTCGGCCCAGTCGCAAGCCTCGGTGCCGCCGGCGCCGGCGTGGATGGTCAGGTAGGCGTTGTTAGGGTCGGTTGGCTTGTCGAGCAGTGTGAGGAGCTCAAAGGCGGCGAGTTCGCGCTGGATGGCGGCAAACTCGCTGGCGGCCTCCTGGGCGGTGTCGGGGTCGTCGGCCTCGCGGGCGAGGTCGATGAGCACGTTGAGGTCCTCGGCGCGCTGGCCGAGTGCGAGGAAGGGGTTGAGGCGCTTTTTGAGGATGTTGGCCTCGTTGAGGAGCGCCTGGGCCTTTTCCGGGTCGTTCCAGAAGTCCGGGCCGGACATGCTGGCCTCGTAGGTGGCGATCTTCAGTTCAAGGTCCGGGATGTCAAAGATACCTCCTGAGTTCCGACAGGCGGCCCTTGAGGGCGGCGGTGTCGAACGCCAGGAGGTCAGCGGTCTGGGATTGGCTCATGGATGGGACTTAGTGGGCGCGCGCGGCGCTGGCAAGGGTAACCGGCGAAGGAGTCGACCCGCGTGCCGGCCCGTGAAGGGTAACTCAACACTGGCGCTGGCGCCAGTCCGCGGCCAATCTCTGCGGGTGGAGAAAAGCTCTGGCATTCTCGTGCGGCTCACCCGGCTCACCGAGACAAGCCTCATCGCCCATTGGTGGACAGACAACGCCGGCCTCATCAAGACCGTCGCCAAGGGCGCGCGCCAGCCGCGCAGCAGCTTCGCCGGCAAGCTCGACCTGTTCTTTCAGGCCGAGATCGTCTGGGCGCCGGCGCGCCACGGCGACCTCCACTCGCTGCGCGAGGTGATGGTCACCGACTTCCGCGCCGGGCTGCGCGAGCGCTATGTTGACATCGTCACGGCAGGATACTTCTGCAATCTCCTCGAGTGGGTCGCCGAGCGCGACCATCCCGAGCCCGAGATGGCTGACCTCCTGCGCCGCGGCCTTGACTATCTTGCCACCTCAGGTGCCGACCTGCGCGGCGTGCGGCATTTCGAATATCAACTCGCAACCCTTCTGGGCCTCAGCGCCAAAGGACGCACCGACGCAGCCTTTGCCATGGAATATGCCTTCGGGAAATTGCCTGCAACGCGGCTGGCCTGTCTAACTGAGTTGGCGCGCCTCTAGGATATGTTTTTACTGGCTCAACTGTGCAGGAGGTGTCTAGTCTGGAGATAATCATGGACTCTGCCACGGCCAACCTCATCCATCTCCTTCAGCAGCGCGTACTCGAGCTCCGGGAGCAAGGGGAATGGGCGAAAGCCGTGCAGGCAGTTGAGGCGGCGCTGGAGCGCTCGCAAGCGGAGTTGAATGGTGAGACCGCCTCCACGGATGAATTCGTCACCTGCCTGGAGATCCGCGCCGACTTGCGCCGCCAGCTTGGCCAGCTCGAGGAGGCGAGCGAGGATTTCCTTGAAGCGCTTGACCATTTAACCACCCGGGCGGATCGCCTCGAGCAGCGCGGCCGGCTGTTTGGCGGGCTGGCGAGCACCTGCGAGGCAGGCGGCCTGGCGGCCGAGGCGATTGATTATTATGGGCGCGCGGTGGAATGCTTCGAGACGGCCGAGCCGCCCGCGGTGCGCGAGGTCACCGCGGTGCTCAACAACCTGGCGTTCCTGCGCCGTGACAGCGGCGACTTCAGCGGTGCGGAGAGCGCGTTCCTCAAAGCCCTCGAGTACAGCCACGGGCTGCATGGGCCGAAGCACGGCGACACGGCGGACATCTCCAACAACGTCGGCGCGCTCTATCATAAGGGCGGATATTTCCTGCAGGCGCGGGAGATGCACCAGATGGCGCTCGACGCGCGGCGCGAGGTGTTAGGCGAGTACCACCCGGACACCGGGCAATCATATAACAACCTGGCATTGTCGCTCGCGGAGAGCGGCGAGATAGAGGGGGCGCTCGAGTACTTCGGCGCGGCCCTGAACATCTTCACCGCACATGGCGAGGAAAGCTGGCTGGATCTCGAGGCGGTGGCGGAGAACTACGCCTACTATCTGCGCTCGGTTGGGCGCGAGGACGAGGCGGTGGCGATGCTTGAGCGCATCGGCGACGGTCTGGCGGCGGAGATCTAGCTTGTCGGGCCGCCGGTGGCCAATGGGTTCGCCTCGAGCCACTGGCGCAGGAGTTGCGGTTGGCCCGTCAGGTTGCCTAGGACGCGGTAGCGCGAGCGCTCGAGGACGGCGGCGTGGCTGGCATCCTCGGCGACGACGCACCACGGCATGGATCCGGAAGAGTGGATGAATTCAAAACCCTCGGCGGTGAGGACCAGAAAGCCGACGTGGTTGTCGAGCCCAACAATGTAGACCCCCGGCTCAAGTGCGCGGACCTCGCGGCAGAAATCCGCGTAGCCCGCCCCGACCCGCAGAGTGAGCGCCGCGCGAGGCACGAAGGTGGTGAGGATACGCTGTGCCGGTTGTTGGGCCAGGCGCACGCGCTCGACCTTGAAGCCGGCGTCGCGCAGCACGGTGGCCACGAAGTAGCCGCAGGCGATTTTCCCCTCGCCTGGCTTTGTGGCCACGCCGTTGAAGTCCCACGGGGTGCCAAGCCAGCAGCGCATCATCTCCGGGAGGGCCGCCTCAAGCAGCTTGCGCGCCTCGGCAAGGACCTGTGCCTGCTCGCCGGGGGTTGCGCCCGCCGCGTGGCGGCGCGCCAGATCTGCCCGCCAGCGTTCCAGATCGGCCGCCAGGGTGGCATATTTGGCCGCGTCGGGTTTAGCTGGCGCCTCTCCGGTGAGCCGCCCCACGGCGGACGGCCGCCACCCGCCGCGCAGTAGCAGCGCGGCTCCCGCAGCCGCCAACAGGCTAACGGCAATCCCAACGATGAGCAGGCGCCGCGGCATGGAAGCCCTATCTAACAGCAAGACGCCCCGCGGCCTAACCAAAAAGTGTCGGCTGTGAGCCGTCCGCCGGCATGGTGGCGCCGATTTTGGCGTAGGCTGCGGGCATGGCGACGCGTCCGCGCGGGGTGCGCTTGACGAAGCCCTGCATGATGAGGAACGGCTCGTGGACGTCCTCGAGGGTCGCGGCGTCCTCGCCGACGGCCACGGCCAGCGAGCTGAGGCCGACCGGGCCGCCGCCGAATTTGTAGATCAGCGCCTCGAGCAGGCGCTTGTCCATTTCGTCGAGGCCGTCGGCGTCGATCTCGATCATCGCCAGGGCGGCCTTGGCGACCTCGGCGCTGATGATGCCGTCGGCGCGCACCTGGGCGAAGTCGCGCACCCAGCGCAGGAGGTTGTTAGCCACGCGCGGGGTACCGCGCGAGCGGCTGGCGATCTCGTGCGCGCCGGCGTGCTCGATCTCGATGTCGAGCAGCCCGGCGGAGCGTCCGATGATCGCGCGCAGATCCTCCACCGAGTAGTAGTCGAGCCGGTTGACCAAGCCAAAGCGGCTGCGCAGCGGCGCGGTGAGCATGCCCGCGCGGGTCGTGGCACCCACCAGGGTGAACTTTGGCAGGTTGAGCTGGATCGAGCGGGCGGAGGGGCCGGAGTCGATGATGATATCCAGCCGGTAGTCCTCCATCGCGGGATAGAGGTACTCCTCGATGGCCGGGTGGAGGCGGTGAATTTCGTCGATGAAGAGGAGGTCGCCCTTTTGCAGGGTGGTGAGGATGCCGGCGAGGTCGCCGGCCTTTTCAATTTGGGGACCCGAGGTGGTGTGGATGGTCGAGCCGACGGCCGAGGCGATGATGTTGGCCAGGGTGGTCTTGCCCAGCCCCGGGGGGCCCGAGAGCAGAATGTGCTCAAGCACGTCGTTGCGCTGGCGGGCGGCCTCGACCATGAGCATCAGGCGGTCCTTGATCTTCTCCTGACCGGTGAATTCGGAGAAAACCGGCGGCCGCAGCGACAGATCGAATGGGGTTTCCGGCGCGGCGACGCTCTGCTGGTGGAAGTTCTCGCTCATGCGGATGCCATCGCAGGGAAGCACGGATGGTCGGCAGTGGACAGGATTTTTCCGGCGGAATACGCTTTACAAGGGATGGGTGATGGCTATTTTCCGCCCTCCCGGCCCCGATGGGCCCCAACCTTCCGACTGCCATGAAAGTTCTTTCCTCTCTCGCCTCCATGAAGCGCCGTCACGCTGACTGCCAAGTCGTCAAGCGCCGCGGCACGCTCTACGTGATCTGCAAGACCAATCCGCGCTTCAAGGCTCGGCAAGGGCAGACGGTCGGCACGCGCCTCGGCAAAAAGGGCGTCAAGTAAGGCTTAGGCCTCGCGCCGCCCCGCAGGCTGCGCCCGATCCTCCGCCGCCCAAGGCGGGAAAACTCTCTCAGCTGGCTTCCGGAGCAATCCGCAAGCCAGATTTTTTTTGCCCACGCCGCCGCCAGCGTCCCGCGCCGCCGACCCCGGCAGGCGTTAGCGGGTTACGCGCCGCGGGCGCGGCTCCGGCGGGGGCGGCTGGCCTGTTAGCCGGTTGTTAGGAATTAGAATCCAATTGCGCGGGCCCCGGGATGGGTTTGGTTGTGGCCAATCGGGGGCGGTTGGACGGTGCATGAAGCGTGGAACTACCAGCGGAAGTGATGCAGCAAGCAGCCATGCGGGCTTCACGCTGATGGAGCTTTTGGCGGTGGTGGTGGTCCTCACGGCGCTGTTGTCGCTAGGCGTGCCGGCGCTGTTAGCAGGCCGTGGGGGCGGGGGTGCGACGGCTGAGGCGGTGGTGGCTGGCGCGCTGGACCGGGCGCGCTCACAGGCGCTGGCAAGCGGGCGCGAGACGGCGCTGGTGCTCATGGCCTACGATTGCCCGCTGGCGGCCAGCGCCGGCCGGCGGCTGGTAATCGTGGAGTTCGGCGCGGAGGAGGGATCCGCGGCGCAAGTGGTCGGTCACGCCGAGGTGCTGCCAGGCAACCGGGTGTTTCTCGATCAGGCGGTCAGCGGGGCAGGGCAGGCGGGGGTTTTCGACCAGCCGGAGCGCATGGAGGTTAGCTATCAGGGTCGGGAGGTCAGCGGCCCGTTTGTGCGCTTTGACCGGCGCGGGGTGGTGGTCCATCCGCCGGCGGGAGTGGCGCTTGACCTGCTGGTGGGTCCCGGCGTGGTCACGGACGGACGGGCGACGAGCACCGAGCGCGGGCTGGCAGGGGTGGCGGTCTTCGCGCGCATCCGCATCGGGCGCTTGAGTGGGCGCAGCCGAGTCATTGAGGAATGAATGAAACAAGAGCCTCCATCACGCCTGCTGCACCGCCGGGGCTTGACGTTGATGGAGACGGTGGTGGCCCTTGGGGTGCTTGCCGTGGCCGTGCCGCTGGTGCTCGCCGCCATGGGCGCCTCGCTGGAGGCGCGGCGCGACGCCGAGGTCGACACGCGCGCCGCGCTCATCGCCCGCAGCCTTACTGCGGACATGCGCCAAGCCTACGCCGGGGATGGCCGAATTTTCCATCAGGTGGGCGACGCGCTCCACCCCCGGGTGCCGGTGGCGCCCGGGGACGACCCGGTGAGGTTGGCGTTCGATGGCGCGGGGGCGTTCGTACGCTGCGTCAACGGCGAGGAATACGCCACCGGCCTGGCGGCCGAAGGGTTTGGCTTTCTCGTTGAGATCAAGTGCCTCGCGCAGGCGCGCGAGGAGCCCCTCGCACGCTTGCAGATGCAGGTCGAATCGCCCGCACCGGCCGCCGCCGCGCACCGCCACAAGCTGCGCTTTGTCGTCCAGATTGCAACCCCGGCAGACCCCCATGAGAACTGAGCATTTTTTTCCCCGCGCGCGTGGATTCACCTTGGTGGAGCTGGTAGTCGCGATGGCCGTTAGCCTGGTGCTGGTGCTGGGGATGTTTGAGCTAACCGCCCAAGGTGGGCGCGGGTTCGGGCGCACCCAGAGGTCGATCCAAACCCAGAGCAGCGCGCGCGCCGCACTGCACTTCATGGCCGAGGACCTCGCCACTCGGCTGGTGGGCACCCCGCTGCAGACCACCAGCGATGCGGCGGCGGCTTGGCCATGCGGCACGCTTGGCTTCTTCCGGTGCCAAGCGGCGGACTCAGCCGGGGGCGACGTGGTCTTCGTTCTCTATGAGGTTAAGTCAGTCATGGAGGGCCCGGGCACCTCACGCCAGTTGATCCGTTCGGTCTGGGACAGCGGCGAGGCCTTTGCTGCCCTCAAGGATGGGCGCACTCCGGCGGGCGTGCCCAGCAGCAATGAGGCGCTGGCTTTGCAGGTGGTCGGCTTTTCCCTCACCTGCGCGCCGCGCGCGGGCGAGCCGGCGTCCTGTGCGGTGGTTCTCAGCGTGGCCGACGACGCCACCGCGCGGCGGCTTGAGACCGAGGCCGATTGGCGTGCGGCCACCGCGCGCGGCGCCTTGGCCATTGGCGCGGGACACGCCGCGCCCGCCAGCGCCAACGTGCGCAGCTACCAAACCCTTTTGTTGCTGGAATGAGGAACGGGCTAACAACAAGATCCACCCATCCAGCAGCCGCCGGGTTTGCCCTGCCGATGGTGATGTTTGCGCTTGCCGGGTTGGTGCTGCTGATGGTGGCGATGCTGGTGGCCACGCGGCTTGAGCGCACCAGCGCGCGGGCGTACTCGGACGCCTACCGCGCCGAGTTGGCCGTGGAAAGCGGCATGAGCCAATTCGAGGCGCAGGTGGAGAGCTTTTTGTCCCGCGAGTCTGTTGGAGCAGCTGACTTCACCACCTGGGGGTATTATCCGCTGGCGGGTGAGGCCTGCTACGCGGTGGCCCTCAGCTCAGGGCGTCCCGACGCCGAGGGTGTTAGGTGGTTGGACACCAACAATACAATCTGGCTCGGAACCGTTGGGGATCCCGACGAGACCCGCGCGGCGCGCGGGGAGGCGGATGAGGTGGTTGATCTCAACCGCGCGGGGCTCAGCGCGCGCGGGTGGGGCCCGATGCTCGCGCGGTGGGAAACCATCCAGGACAACGAGCTTGCCTACCGCTATGCGGTCTGGGTGGATGACGAGAGCTCGCGGATTGACCTGGCAGGCGCCGGTGGCGCCATGCGCGCTGCGGGCACCACCGTGGCCGAGTTGCCGATCCCCGCAATCGAACGCCCGCTCGACAGCCGCGAGCTTGCCGAGCAGAAGTACTGGCTCACTCCGGCGTGCGCTAGGATCTCACTTGGGCCGCGCATGCCAGAATCGGCGGACTTCTTCCTGACAATCAACAACAGCGGCTATGACGTGTTAGCCCACGCGCCGGCCTACGCCGCGGGTCCGGTGGCTGAGGGTGCATACCCGCGGCCGTTCCGCGGCACACGCAAGATGAACCTCAACTGGCGCGGCAACTTCGGGTCGCCAAGCACCGCCGGGTCGCGGGTCGCTGGGTTGGCCAACTGGATTGAGGCGGCCGCGCCGGAGTTTTTTGCCCGCGGCGCGCCGGGCTTTTGGGAGGGCACGGGGGCTGCGGCGCCAAACACCACCGCGAGCCTCGGGGTACTGCCGGGAACCGCCGGGGATCGGCACCAACAGTTTCTAACCATTGCGGCGTCCATGATCGACTTTGCCGATCCGGATGGGATCCCGACCCAGCCGCGGCGCTTGGCGGCGCTGGATCTCGGCAATCCGCCGGTGGGTGGGCCTCCGGTGTTGTTCATGCAGGACATCGCGCGGCCTGAGTTTTTCGGTGCGGACCGTTGCGCGCGCATCAACGAGATGCAGGTGATCTGGAACTCGCGGGGCGCCGCCGATGGCTATCAAGCCAACCCCAACATGCAGCGCAGGTCCATCGCCCCCGGCTTGTGGGAATACACCATTCCCGTGACCTGGAGAATTGAGCTTTGGAACATGGACCGCGCGCCCATCCCCGCCCAAGCATACGCCGTGCGGGTGCTTTTCTCCCAGCAGATCGACGGCTTCACCTTTGGCGCGGTCGGTTCGCCGGCCGTGCCCGAGGAGACCGAGTTGGTTCTCGAGCTGAACTCCGGCAACCCTGTTAGCCTGGAGCCCGGCGAAGTCAGGGTCTTCGATGTG
>JBILQA010000125.1:0-7686 GCA_044373535.1 Akkermansiaceae bacterium
CGTAGCCCTTGTCATACTGGCCCTTGTACTTGTCCATCCAGTCATTCGGCACGGCCAGCGGGCCGTGCGGGGCCTGATAGGCCAGATACGCGAAGAAGGGTTTCCCGTCCGCATCGCTCTCCTTGATGCTCTGCAGGATGAAGTCGGTGAAATTCTTCGATGAGTAATAGTCCGCCGGCAGTTCCTGCACCAGCTCGCCATTGCGGGTGTAGGTGACCTTCGGCTCGGTCGGCAGCAGCCCCTTCATGTCCGCCCAGTGGCTGCCAGCCCCTTGGAGCATCGTGAAATCCCGGTCAAACCCGCGGGCCGCGGGCCACTCGTCGGGTTTCTCGCCCAGGTGCCATTTGCCGGCCATGCAGGTCCGGTAACCGCCGTCGCGCAGCAGGCTGGCCACGGTGACCACCCGGTTGTTGAGGTGCCCTTCATAACCGGGCTTCCCCTTCTGCGTCGGCCCCGCCCATTCGGCCATGTTGCCCATCCCCGCAACGTGGCTGTCGCATCCGCTGAGCATCATCGAGCGCGACGGCGAGCAACTCGGCGCCACATAAAAGTTCGTTCCCCGCAGGCCGCCCGCGGCGATGGCGTCGAGGTTTGGGGTCTTGATTTCACTGCCGAAGCACCCGAGGTCCGAGTAACCCATGTCATCGGCGACAATCAGGAGAATATTCGGCTTCTTGTCCTCCGCGAGCGCACTGCCCGCGGCGCCAAGCAGCGTGGTAGCGACCATCAGAAGTGACCATCCGTGCTGGCGGAGCATGCGTTTCATTTTCATTTTTATGGGTGGGAAAGTCATTTCACCTCGACGGTGAGTTTTGAAATACGGCCATTGAATTTGGATTTATGTTCCGCGCCGATGGCTTCCACCACCGGCGTGCCGAGGTCGATGCCCACGTCGGCAGTCTCGTCAGCGGAAAAGAGCATTGGCTGGGTGTGCCCGACCTTGCCTTGGGCAACCTGCTTGCCGTCAATGAAGAGCGTGGCGGTGCCGCCCTTGCCGAGGCCGGGGCCCTCGTAGGCGAAGTCGAGCCGGACGGTGTGCTTCCCGGGCGTGAGCGGGTCCGTGGCGACCACGCGAAACTGCTCCAAACCGAGAGCGTTGTAGTGGTATCCCGGGATTCCGTCCTTGATATAGAGGGCCCAGCCGCCGAAGCGCCCGCCCTGGGCGATGAGGATGCCATTGGCGACGGTTGCCTCGGGGATTTCAATCTCGGCGGTGATCGTCTTGGACTTGTTTTTGATATTGAGGAAGACGTTTTCGGTCATCCCGGTCATCCCTTCGGCCAGGGTGATCGAGGTACGGCCGGCCATCAGATCGGGGCGGCCGACGAGGGCGGCGTTGACCCGTTCAATTGAGCGGTCGTCAATGGGCAGGGCGAAGTTTCTCTCCGCTTCCGCGAGGAAGAGCTTTTGGAGCTCCTTGAGTTTTTCCGGATTCTCGGCGGCGAGGTTGTTGACGAGGCTGAAGTCCTTGGTGGTGTCGTAGAGCTCCCATGCAGAGTCGTCGCTAAGCGGGCGGCGCGGCTTTGGTTCCCATGGCGCCTTGTGGATGACGCGGGCAAACCAACCGTCCTTGTACATCGCGCGATTGCCAAACATCTCGAAATACTGGGTCGTATGGCGCTCCTTGGCCGCGGCGTCCGGGAAGCTGTAGGCCATGCTGACGCCGTCCATCGGCCGTTGCTCGGTGCCGTTGACGACTTTTGGTTCGGGCAGTTGGGCGGCTTCGAGAATCGTCGGGGCGATGTCGATGACGTGGTGGAACTGGCTGCGGAGTTCCCCCTTGGCTTGGATGCCTTTGGGCCATTTGATGGCCATGCCGACCTTGGTGCCACCGGGGTCGGAGGCCACCTGCTTGGTCCAAGCGTAGGGGGTGTCGAGCATGACGGCCCAGCCGGCGGCCATGTGCGGGTAGGTTTCCGGCCCACCCCACTGGTCGTAGTGCTGAAGCATGTCGGGCACGGTCTCCTGGACGCTATTGAAATAGGTGTACTCGTTGAACATCCCGTTGCGCCCGCCTTCGGCGCTGGTGCCGTTGTCGCCGTAAATGAGAATGACCAGGGTGTTGTCGAGCTGGCCGGTTTTCTCAATCGCGTCGATGACGCGGCCGACCTCGTGGTCGGTCATATCCAAGAAGGCCGCGAAAACCTCCGCCTGGCGGGTGAAGAGCTTCTTCTCGTCGGCGGAAAGCGATTCCCAGACCGGGATCGCCTCGGGCTTAGGGGCAAGCTTGGTGCCTTTCGGGACGACGCCGAGTTCAATCTGGCGAGCGAGGATTTCTTCGCGCATCACGTCCCAGCCGCCATCGAACTTGCCTTTCCATTTCCCAATCCAGTCGGCGGGCACGTGGTGCGGCGCATGCACCGCCCCTGGGGCATAGTAGATGAAGAAGGGTTTTTCGGGCGCGAGTGCCTTCTGATAGCCAAGCCATGAGACCGTCTGGTCGGTCATGTCGGTGAGGAAGTGGTAGTTCGGGTCCGCGGGGATTTCCACCTGATGGGTGCCATCGTAGATGAAGGGCGCCCAGTGGTTGGTCTCGCCGCCAAGGAAGCCGTAAAACTTGTCAAAGCCTTGGCGCGTCGGCCAGCGGTCGAATGGGCCCGCGACGCTCGCCTCCCAGGCGGCCGTCTCGTGCCACTTGCCAAACGCGGCGGTGGAAAAGCCGTTGAGGCGCAACATTTCCGCCAGCGGGGCGACGTTCTGCGGGATCTGTCCGGTATTGCCGGGAAAGGCGGTGCCGGTTTCAATGATGCCGCCCATGTTGTTGACATGGTGGTTGCGTCCGGATTTCAGCGCGGTGCGCGTCGGCGAACACACCGCCGTGGTGTGAAAGTTGTTGTACCTCAACCCACCCGCGGCCAAGCGGTCGAAGTTTGGCGTGGCGATCGGCCCACCAAAGGCGCTGGTGCCGGCAAAGCCTAAGTCATCAAGCAGGACGAGCAACACGTTGGGCGCTCCCGCCGGTGCCTTCACCTCAAAGCGCTTTGGTGGCGTCGCGTTGCGCACGTCCAGCGTGCTGGCCGGTTGGCGCAGCGGCTCCTCGATTGGCAGCACGCTCCGGTCAGGCACCGCGGCGGCCTCCGCCTGGGCCGGGGACTCAGGGGCCAATAATAACACCCCGCCACCGGCAATGGCAATGGCAGCCACAAGCACATGCATGGCAAGCTTCGGTTTCATCGAGAGGAGAGACCTGCTGTTATATTCTATCTTATAATGCGGATGCCATAACAATCGGGATGATCTGCAAACTTTGCGGGCCAAAAGAAATAGATATAGCATAGTGGTTAAGCGGTTTCTCCCGCAGGAGAAACCCCTAGTGCACGATCACGCCTGGGGCCAATTAAACCCTATCCGAAATGTGCGAACCCTCGTTGATTGACGAATCCCCGGCCCCGGAAAATCTGCTATCTCTCATGTTGGAACCAGAGCCGCAATTCAGCGCGGCGTTTAGCCACGCGGCATTGGCGAAACCCTTCATGGCGCGGCGCGGCGCGGTTCTAACAATTAGAGACGAGGGGCAGGTTGGGATTGATGTCTGTGGTGAGGTCGGACGCCTCGCCGCGGCGCAGGCGCAGGAGTGCGACGAAGGCGATCATCGCGGCGTTGTCGGTGGCGAGCGCCGGGGTGGCGATGCGCAGCTCGAGGCCGGCGCGGGCACAGGCGTGGGTAAGATCAGCGCGCAGCGCGGCGTTGCAGGAGACGCCGCCGGAGAGGCTAACAAGCCTATGGCCGGTTTGTTGGGCGGCGCGCAGGGTCTTGGTGACGAGGATTTCGATGACGGCGGCCTGGAAGGAGGCGCAGAGATCGGGGATGCGCTCAGGGGGCGCTTGGCCAGTGGCCGGGTCCAGGTCTGTGAGTGTGTAGAGCACCGCGGTCTTGAGTCCGGAGAAGGAGAAATCCAGATGCGGATCGCGCAGCATGGAGCGCGGAAAGGCAAAGGCCGCCGGGTTGCCGGCGCGCGCGTGTTTTTCGATTTCCGGCCCGCCCGGATACGCCAGTCGCAACATTTTGGCGACCTTGTCAAATGCCTCGCCGGCGGCGTCGTCGCGGGTGCGGCCCAACAGCCGGTAGGTGCCCACGGCGGTGACATCGACAAGCATGGTGTGGCCGCCGGAGACGATGAGGGCAAGGTGGGGCGGCGGCTCGCCAGGCGAGTCAAGGAAGGGCGAGAGGAGGTGGCCCTCCATGTGGTTGACGGCCAGGAAGGGCTTGTGGGCAGCCAGGGCAAGCGCCTTGGCGGTGGTGTTGCCGATGAGGAGCGAGGAGGCGAGGCCCGGGCCGGCGGTGGCGGCGAAGGCGTCAATGGCGGCAAGCGGGGTGTTAGCCTTCTCTAACGCCGCGGCGATGAGCGGGCGGATGCGCAGCGAGTGGTTGCGCGAGGCGACCTCGGGAACCACCCCGCCGGTGGCGCGGTGGATGTCGATCTGCGAGGAGATCTCCGAGGCCAGCAGGCGCGGCGGGTCAGCGGCACCGTCGAGGATGGCCACGGCGGTTTCGTCGCAGCTGGATTCAATGGCGAGAATGAGCATCGGAAGGTGGGCGGGTCAGCGCGCTTTGGCCGCGGCGGCGGCGCTGGCAAGCACCGGGTCAGTCCAGGAGGCGAGTTTTTGGCGCTCTTCGGGGGTGGCCGACTCGCGGCGCCGGAAGATCTCGAGGTTCGCGCGGTCGTTCTCACTGATAGGGACGACGACATCGGGAGTTACTCCAACAAGGTGGGGAGTGCGGCCGCTGGGCGTGTGGTAGGTGGCGATGGTTAGGCGCATGGCGGTGCCGGCGCCCATGGGGATGATGTTTTGCACGGAGCCCTTGCCGTAGGATTTCTCGCCATGGACGCGGGCGCGCTTGAGGTCCTGCAAGGCAGCAGAGACGAGCTCGGATGCGGACGCCGAGTGGCGGTCAACCAGGACGTGGAGGGGATAGTCGCGCTTGCGGCGCTGCCGCGCGGGGGTTTTGAGGGGTGGCGAGGAGTTCTCCGGGTTGCGCCCGCGGGTGAAAACCACGGGGGTTTCCGGAGGCAGGAAGAGGCCGAGGATTTCCACCGAGGCGGTGAGCAGGCCGCCCGGATTGCCGCGCAGGTCCATGATGAGGGCCGTCATGCCCGAGTCCTCTAGCTTGTCGAGCGCCTGCTCGACCTCATGCGGTGCACCGGCGGTGAACTCGCTGAGGGCAAAGTAACCGATCGTCGAGTTTTCCAACAGGTGGACGTCGCCCACCGCCAGCTCATGGCGGGCCACGCGGATGAGCTTGGCGTCGCGCGCCTCGGGCTCGCGCGGGCGCTGGACCCGCAGGGCCACCACTTCGCCCGGTTCGCCGGCGAGAATCGCCAGGCCCTCGGCCAGGGGAAGGCCTGCTAGATCCTTCGCGTCAGCCGCCAGAAGCCTATCGCCCGGGCGAAGTCCCGCCTGGCTGGCCGGCGAGGCGTCGTCGACCGCCGCCAGATAGAGGCCATCGTCGCGTGCACCGAGGGTGAAACCAAGAGCTGGCAGGTGCGGATCGAGCTTGCCGTCCTCCAGCGCCGAGAAGGATTCCGGATGGATGAAGGAGGAATGCCGGTCGAGGCTGCCAAGCATTCCTTCCAAGGCGCGGTTAACAAGGCGGTCGTAGTCAACCAGCGATGCGTCAGGATGGTTGGCGTGGACGGCCTCCAGCACCCGGATGAAACGCTCGACGGCAGGATAGGGATCATCCTTAAGACCAAGCGGAGCCGGCGGGGTGGCGGGCTCGACAGGCGCGGCGAGCGGGGCGGCGGCCACCAGCAGCGGAGACAAGGCCAGAAGACCAACGAGGGAGCGCATGGTCCGAAAGATGCGCGCGGCAATCCCGCGATGCAAGACGCGAGAAATCGGACAGAACGCTAGAGACGCCGGTTGGCGTCTCTAGCGAGATTAATCCTAGCGCACCGCGGGGGCAGCCGGAGCGGCTGGGGCCGGAGTGGCTGGGGCAGGAGCCGCGGGAGCCGCGGGAGCCGGGGTGGTTGTCGCGGGAGCCGCAGGAGCGGTGGCTGGGCCCGGGACGCTCACATTGGGTGTTTGCGGCTTAGGTGCGTCCTTTGGCTTGTCGGCCTTGATGGTCTCGAGCTCCTTGGCAGCGGCCTGCTTTTGGCCGGCGTCGAAGCCGAGGGCGAGTTTGTCGACGAGTTCCTGGGCGGACTTTTCGCCGCGCTCAACGGCGAGAGTGGCCAGCGCCCATGCCTTGGTAGCGCTCGGCGCGGTGCCGGCACCGCGGGCAACGAGGCGGGCGAGGCCAAGGGTGGCTCCGGCGTGGCCTTGGTTGGCGGCCAGGGCGTAGAGTTGACCCGCATTGTTGAAATTCTGATCCACACCAGCGCCTTGCTCGAAGAGAATCGCCAGGTTGTTTTGGGCATTGGCAAAGCCGGCCTGTGCGGCGCGGGTCAGCCATGCGGCGCCGGCAGGGCCGTCAGCATCGCCAAGGCGGCCGGAAAGGTAGAGCAGGCCAAGTTCATTCTGTGCTTCAGGCAGGCCGCCGCGCGAGGCCGCCACAAGGTGGCCGTAGCCGGCGGTCAACTTCGGCGGGTCGGCCGCGAGGTCGCGGGCCGCGAGGGCCAAATGCGCCTGGGCGCTGCCTGAAGTGGCAGCGGTTTCGAGGATCTTCCAGCCGCGGCTGGTGTCCTTCTCAGTGCCCTTGCCGTCAATGTAGCAGGAGGCGGCGCGGACCATCGAGTCAAGCTGGCCGGCGTCCTTGCCGCGCTCATAGTTGGCAAGTGCCGCCTTGAGATCCTTCTTCACGTGCTCCTCGTAATCACCAAGGGCAAGGTGGGCGGCTGGCTCGCCGGCATCAATGGCCTTCTTGAGCCACTCGCGGCCGCGCTTCTCGTCGCGCAACTTCTCGTCACCGCTGAGGAAGCGCGAGCCAAGGGCAGCCATCGCTCCGGCATCGCCCAGAGCGGCGGCTTTGGCGTAGGCGTCGTTGGCCTTCTTTTGGTCAAGAAGCTCAGGGAAGCCAAACTGGCCCTCGTGGAGGCGTGCGACGAGCAGGATGGAGGCTACATCGCCGGCGTCGCCAGCTTTCGTCCACCAGCTCAGCGCCTTGGCCGAGTTGGCAGGGAAGCCTTCGCTGCCGCGCAGGTAAACCTCGCCAAGAATACGACCCGCAATGGCCGGATCCCCAACCGCGGCGGCCTCAAGCGCCTCGCGGCCAGCCGTGCGGTCAGCGAGCTCCTTGGAGCCGAGCAGCATGAAGGAGCGGCGGTACACCGCGTCCTTGTTCTTGCCCGCGGCGGCCTTGGCATAATATTCAAGCGCCTTTTCGCGCGAAGCCTCCGCTCCTTGGCCGCTTTCGTGGGCAAAGCCCATCAAATACAGGGCATCCGCATCACCCGCATCCGCCAGCGGCTTGGCCATTCCCACGGCTTCAATCTGGCGACCCGCCTCAAAGGCGGCAATCGCCTGCTTGGCAGGAGATCCGGCCTCCGTCGCCGCAGCTTCCGGCGATTCGGTGAGCATCGAAACGGCGGCCTGGGATGGCACCAAGGTCGCCAATGCCAGAAAACTAACTACGAATTTACAACGCATACGCCGTAGATTGAGAAAAATTTGCAGGGCTGGCAAGGAGGATTCCGCGGGATGAAAAACCCCGGCTCGACGCGCCGGGCCGGCTGAACTAAAACTCGGCAAATGATCCGGAAGCTTTCCCTGAGCCTGGCAGTCGCTTTGAGCGCATCCCCCCTCG
>JBILQA010000126.1:0-7674 GCA_044373535.1 Akkermansiaceae bacterium
GCAACAGCGCCGCACGACGGTGCAGCTCAAGCCAGTCGACCCGCCACCCGCGCCGCGGCGCGCGCCCGAGAAAAATGTTTTCCGCCACGCTCAGCTCATCGACGAGCGCAAACTCCTGGGTGATCACCGCAATCCCAGCCGCCTCCGCATCCCGCACCGAATGAAACGCCACCGGCCGACCGTCAACCCGCAGCTCCCCCTCGTAGCTCCCGTGCCGGTGAATCCCCCCCAGCAGCTTGATCAACGTCGACTTCCCCGCCCCATTCTCCCCGCACAACGCGTGGATCTCCCCCGCACGCAGGTCAAACGCCACGTCCCGCAGCGCCGTCACGCCCGGGAACTTCTTCGTCAGGCCCCGGGCTTCAAGCAATTCGGACATCGGGCGGCGTAGTGCGAAATACCAAGCAACTGGCTGGCTACTTCAGTTCCGCGGCCTTGTGGAACCCATCGGCAACCACGGTCGACTCAAGGTTCGCCTTGTCCACGCTGATGACCGCCTCGAGGATCGTTGGCACCTGCTTGGCCCCGTTGTCCAAGGTGGTTGTCGCCGCCGGCTTCTCGCCCTTGGCCACCGCCACGGCCACCTTTGCCGCCAGAGTCGCCAAGTTCTTCAGCGGCTTGTAGATCGTCAGCGCCTGCGTGCCGGCGACAATCCGTTGGCAGGCAGCCAGATCCGCATCCTGGCCGGTGACCAGCACCTTGCCGGCCAAGCCCTCCTCGCGCAGCGCCTGAATGGCGCCGCCGGCGACCCCGTCGTTGGAGGCAATCACCGCATCAACCTTTTGGCCGTGAGCGGTCAGCGCGGCGTTCATGATCTTTTTGCCATTCTCCGGCTTCCAATCCTGCGCCCAGTCCTCGTGGACCACCTCCACCTTGCCCGCGGCGATGAGCGGCAACAAAACGTTGTCCTGCCCCTGCTTGAACATCTTCGCGTTGTTGTCCGTCGGCGCGCCATACACCCGCACGATCCGCGCCTTGCGGTCCTGCGGCATGCGCTCCGCCGCGTACGCCGCCTGCGCCTCGCCGACCTTCACGTTGTCAAAACTCAGGTAGTAATCGATCGCCGCGTTCCGGATCAACCGGTCGTAGGCAATCACCGGCACCTTCGCCTGGTTGGCCGACTTCACCGCCCGCGTCATCGCCTCTCCGTTGTGCGGCACGATCACCAGCACATCCACCCCGCGGCTGAGCAGCGACTCCACATCCCGCACCTGCCGCGTGTCGTCGCTATTCGCCGACTGCACAATCACCGTCGCCCCCAACTTCTCCGCCGCCGCCACAAACGTGTCGCGGTCCCGCTGCCACCTCTCCTCCTTGAGCGTGTCCAATGACAGGCCAATCACCGGCTTTTCCTTCGACGCCTCCGCCGACGCCATCGCACCCAGCAGCAACCCCATCACAGCAATGATCCGAAATTTCATAATCAACATAGCCAAGCAATCGCCCAGCTAAGCGCATCAACCCACCCGTGCAACCGCAAAGTTGTTAGCCACGGCCCAGCGCACCCGCACATTCCGACCTCCCCTCCCCTCCGCGTCTCCGCTGGCCCGCCGAGCACCACCTCAACCCCGATCACTTCCCACACGAGCTCCGCGGGTGACTTCGTAATAGTGGACCTCTCTCTGCCAGGCCAAACTCAACATGCTTTGGACCCTTCCTTGTGATCACGTCATCCTTGGCCACCCATTCTCCGCTTTGCGCGCGCGATGAAAGCAAGAGGTGATAAGATGACAGCGAAATAAAATGGATAGACCGCCATCAAGTAGGGGAAATCGTGAACCGCTGGGGTCAAATAGACTCCCTCTTGGTAGAGCATGAAGGGGAGGATGACCGGCAACACCAGAAAGTGTGCCGAATAGTCCCAGAACGGGGAGACCTCATCATACCAAAAATGAACCACTCCAGAGCAGTAGACGGAGAGCACAACAATCGCTGCAACATAGTGAGAAATTCTGATGCTCTTCATCTGATGTAAGGGACCCGCTCGCTCCAATGGCTCCGCAGCGAAACTGTGCCGGGATTCGGACCATGTGCCAACTTATTAAAATCTCCGCGCCGATGACCCAGAGATGGCCCTGTGGCCGAGATAGACCAGGCGGAATGCCGCTGGTCCGCCCGCAGGACTTGGACGTTGGGCAACCAGCCAAGCGGATCGAGACGTTTCAGCCATCACCGCGGCACTTGCGTCCCGGGCGGGTTCGGCTACACTGCGGCGCCCCGACTCTACCATGAACCTCTCGCTTCGCTCCTTTGGACTTGTCGCCCTGCTTTCGGCCGCCGCCAGCACCCAAGCCCTTGCCCAGGCGGCCCAGGCGGCCCAGGCACCCGCGGCGGTCACCAAGGAGGGCCCTAACTTTCTTGAGTTTGTCTATGCTGGGGGCATTTGTATGTATCCTCTGGCGCTGCTCTCCGTGGCGGGGGTGGTGATGATCCTGCTTTTCCTCCTGACGATCCGGCGCAATGCGGTGGTCAGCGACCGCTTCATGGACACCGCCGAGGCGATGATCCGCAAGCGCGACTACCTGGGCCTCATTGCCTACAGCCACCGCCACAACCAGTCGATGGCGCGCATCACGATGAAGGCGCTGGACTTTGCCACCAAGAATCCCGGCACCGCTTTCTCCGAGGTGCGCGAAGTCGCCCAAGCGGAGGGCTCGCGCCAAGCAAGCATTCTTCATCAGCGCATCACTTATTTGGCTGACGTGGGCGCCATTGCACCCATGGTGGGCCTCCTCGGCACGGTTATCGGGATGATCAAAAGCTTTATGCAGATCTCCACCGGCGGCTTTGAAGGAGTGCGCCAGATCCAGCTCGCCTCGGGCGTCTCCGAGGCCCTCATTACCACCGCCTCGGGCCTCATCATCGGCATCCCCGCACTGATCTTCTACTCGTTCTTCCGCGGCCGCGTGCAACTCTACATTGCGGAGATGGAAGCCGCCGCCACCCACATCTTGGCCATGCTCTCCGCCCAGCTGCAGCGCTCCGCCGGTCCCCGCTCGGCCGGTAACGAGACCCGCCGCCAGGATGACTACGCCAGCCCGCTGCGCGACGACCGGGTCGACTTGGAAGGCATCTAACTTCCCCTTAGACGATGAAATTCAGCACCCGCCAACCAGAGCCGGCAACCATGCAGCTGGCTCCAATGATCGACATCGTTTTCCTGCTGCTGACCTTTTTCATCGTCACGTGGCAGTTCTCGCGCGCGGAAACCGACATGAAGATCACTGTGCCCACCTCGCGCGAGGGCGCTGAGCCAAACCGAACCGTCAACGAGATTGTCATCAACGTCGACAAGGACGGCGCGATTGGCATCTCCGGCCAGCAACTCACTCGCCAGCAGCTGCAAACCCGCCTGGAGGCGATTGCCCGGGTCAACAAGAACCAGCCGATCCGCATGCGCGGCGACGCCCAAGCGTCCTACAAGCTCATCGTCGAGATCCTCGACATCGTCAGCCGGGCCGGCATCAGGAACATTTCCTTTGCCACCGAACGTCCGCGCCAGCAGTAGATGAGTACCCGCTTTGCCCTCGCCGCGGCAGCCCTCATGCTGGGGCTGTCCGTGGCGGTGCTCGTCGCGTGGAATCTGGCGCGCACGGCGATGGCCGCCCGCGCTCCAGGCCACCCGCCATCAACGGTGCTGGCCGCTGCCGGAGCGCCCGATCCCGCGGAGGTCGTCATCACCGTCGCCAAGGACGGGTCCCTCAGGGTGGTCGACAAGCCATTTACGCATGCGCAGCTCAAAGAGAGGCTCGTGGACCTCGTTCGCATCAACCGCGAGCAGCAGGTTCGCCTTCTGGTTCACAAGGATGCCTCCTATGCCATGGTAGTCGGCGCGCTGGACACCGTCACGCATTCAGGCATCTCAAACATCGTTTTCGCCCCGGGGAACCCACCGCCGCGGAAATAGGCCGCCCGCCGCCCGCCGCCCGCCGCAGGGGCATATTGGCCATTGGCTTTTGCCGGTTTCCCACTATCTTGCCGCTACGTGCTCACTCGTTTTTCCATCGCCGCCTGCGTCGCCCTGCTTGCCGCTCCCGCGCTTTTTTCCCAGGCGCCGCCGCTTGCCCGCCCAGTCGAGCCAGCCCTGCAGGCTGACCCCGGCAACGATCTGTTTGCCCGCGCGCAGAACATGTATGAGAGCGCCCGCAGCGCCCAAGCGCGCGAGACTCAGATCGACCTCTACCAGCGTGCGATCCCGGTTTTTGAAGACTACCTGCGCCAGTTCCCCAACCACCCGAACGCCGCCAGCGCGTACTATTTCCTTGGCCAATGCCACTTCATGACCGGCGCGGTCGACCTCGGGAAACGCAGCTTCCAGATCGTTCTCGACCGCTATCCGCAGTCCGGCCGCTGGGTTGCCGCGGCGGCCTACCAACTCGGCGTCGATCTCTACACCCGCAAGGAATACCAGCTTGCCGCACCGTTCTTTGAGAAGGTCGCCGCCAACGCCGTGCGCCCGGAAGACCGCCAACGCGCGCTTTTTTACCTCGCTACCTGCCACCACCTCGTCGGCTCCGACGCCAAGGCGATCATCGCCTACAACCGGCTCATCGCCGACCCGGATCCAGGGAACGCCTACCTCGACCGCTCACGCCTTGCCGTGTCACACCTTTTGGTTAAAGCCGCCAAGCCGGCCGAGGCGCTTACCAACTTCGAGATGCTCGCCAATGGCACCACGGTTCCCGAGATCCGCGGCGAGGCAACCCTCCACGCCGGCCTGCTCGCCGCCTCGCTCAAAAAACACGACCTCGCCGAAGCCTACCTGCGCAAGATCCTCACTACCCCGGACCTCGCAAAATTCCGCCCCCAGGCGCAGACCGCCCTCATGGGCAATGAGTTCGAAAAGGGCAACTTCAAGGAGGTCATTTCCCTGTTCCGACGCAGCGAGGTCAAGGCGGAGGGCGCCACCGAGGCCCGGCGCATGATGCTCGCAGGCCTCGCCTACATGAAACTCGAAAAATGGCCCGACGCCCTGGCAACCTTCCGCGAGGTTGAGCGCGCCGTCCCCGCCGAAAACCCCCTCGCCTTCGAAGCCAGCTACAACCGCCTGCTCTGCTTCTTCAACATCGACGGCAAACATGTCCCAGAGCAGGTCGACGGCTTCCTGGAAATCTACCGCAAGGGCCGTCCGCAGGATCCAAAGATCCACACCGCCCTGATGATGAAAGCCGAAGCCCTCTACGCCAGCGGCAACGCCGCCGCCGCCGCTGAAGTCTATGGCTCCATCGACGCCGCCCTCGTCAGCGACAGCAACCGCCCCGGCCTCCTCTACCAGCGCGGCTGGGCCATGGCCGACTCCGGCGACCACCAACGCGCCATCGCCTCGCTTACCACCTTCATCGAAAAGTGCGAGAAAGACCCCCGCCTGCCCAAGGCGCTCGCCAAACGCGGCGATTCCTTCCTCAAGGTTGGCGACCCGAAGGCCGCCTTGCGCGACTTCGACCGCCTCATCACCATGCAGGACCAACCTGAGGCTAAGGATCTTGCCAGCTTCGCCTGGCAGCGCAGCGCGGTCATCAAGAAGGACGAGGGCGATATTGACGCGATGGTTTCACGCTACCAGAGCCTCGTCACCAAGTTCCCCAAACTTGAGCCGACCATCCTCGCCAACGCCCACTACTGGATCGGCTGGGGACAGTTCAAGGCCAACAAGCCCGAGGAAGCCGAGCCGCACCTGCGCCTCGCCCGCGAGCTCGACGGCCCGACCTACGCCAAGCAGGCCGGTCTGCTGCTGGTCCTCTCGCTTTTCAGCCGCCAGGACGTCCCGACCCTTGCCAAGGAAGTCGATTTGGCCATCGACTCCGGATCCAGCACGGAGGTCCCCGAGCAAGTCTACCGCTGGCTTGGCAACCAGGTGTTCAATGCGGACGACTTTACCGCTGCCGCCCGCTACCTGACGCTCGGGAGTACCGCCTCCGACCCCCGCCAAACCCCCAAGGCGGTCTGGCGTCTCCTCGGCAAGTCACTCATCGAGATCAAAAAGCCCAAGGACGCCCTGACTCCGATTGAAAACCTCCTCGCCGTCGAGGAACAACCTCAGTGGAAGGCTGATGCCTTCCTCGACAAGGCACGTGCTCTCCTCGCTCTTGAGCGCCTCGATGAGGCCGAAGCCGCCGCCGGCGATGGCACCCAACTTCGTCCCGAAGGCGTCGTCGATGCCAAGCTCCGCCTCACCATCGGCGATATCGAATTTGCCCGAAAAAAATTCCAGGAAGCCGCCAACCACTACGTCGTCGTCGCCCAGCTCCTCACCAACGACCGCGAGCTTGAACCGCTTGCCCTCGACAAGGCGCGCTCGGCCCTCGACAAGGCCGGCAATCCCACCGAGGCCGCCAAGTACCGCCAGCGCCTCACCACCGAGTTCCCCGACTACAAAATCAAGGACTAGCGCGGGTCTCCTCGCGATGGGTTCTTCCGCCAGCTGTATTTGCCAAGTGGACTCACCGCCACCAGCCAGCCAGCCTCACGGCCTGCCGCCACTGCATCGCCCGGTACCACCGCCCGGCGGCCTCAGCCAGGATGACCTCAACCTTGGAATGCTTTGCCACCTGCTGGCAATCTTCACTGGCTTCGCCGGTCCGCTCATCCTCTGGTTGGTGAAGAAAGACAGCTCGGCGTATGTCGATTTCCACGGCAAGGAATCGCTCAACTTCCAAATCACCCTCTTTTTATTCATTACGATCCTAAGCTTTGCGGCGATGATTCTGATGTTCGTCGTTGTTGGCTTTGCGCTGGTTCCTGTCATCGCCCTCCTTTTACTTGGAGCCAAGGTCTTTGAGATCATTGCCTGCATTGCCGCCAGCAGAGGCGAACTCTACCAGTACCCGTGCAATATCCGCTTCATCAAGTAAGCCCTAGCTAATGGACTATACTCCCCCGGCTCTCCAAATGCGCGGAGATCCTACCTCTCCCGCAGCCGCGCCTTGATACGTTCTAACAATGCCTCCATCCGCGGCACCGCCACCCCGGCCGCCCTGGCCTGCCGGATCGGCTCGGCCCAGATCGCCTCGGTCTCCACCTCCCGGCCTTCCAGGTAATCGATCATGCTCGACGGCCGGTAGGCATCCATTCCACGCGTCAGCGCCACTTGGCGGTCAATCAGCTGCGGGTCGAGGGCGAATCCCAGCGCCGCCGCTGCCGCCATCACCTCGACCATCAATGCGCGCACCTCGGCCTCCAGCCCGGGCATGGCCAGAAGCACATCGGTCGTCACTCCGCCTTGCGCGATCGCTAAACCGTTGAACGGAACGTTCCACACCAGCTTGGTCCACTGCGCCTTGCCCAACGGATCCACCGCCTTGCAGACAATCCCCGCTCCCGTAAAGCGCCGCAACACCTCGTCCAACATGTCGCGCCGCCCACCAACATACTCGCCAATCGACACCGCACCCCCCGCCGTGTGGCTCAGCCGCCCGGGACCCACACGGTTGATGCACACAAAACACAAGCCGCCCAACACCCGCTCAGCTCCAAACAGGCGCCCTAACAATTCCACGTTCCCCAGCCCGTTCTGCAAGGTCAAGATGCACGTCCCCTCATGCAGCAGCGGCCCCACAACCTCTCCCAACAGATGGTTGGCCGTGCTCTTCCACGCGACGACCACCAGATCAACCGGACCGATCTCCGCCGAACTGCCGAACGCGTTTACTCCCGTTAGCTCAAAATCTCCATCGA
>JBILQA010000127.1:0-7660 GCA_044373535.1 Akkermansiaceae bacterium
CGCGGCGATGGGCCGCGACAAGCGCCTCGTCTCGGTCGACAAGGCCAACGTCCTGGTCAACTCGGTGCTTTGGCGCGAAACCGTGGTGGAAATCTCCAAGGAGTTCCCCGAGGTGGCCCTCTCCCACCTCTACGTCGACAACGCCGCGATGCAGCTCGTCAAGCGCCCGGCCGAGTTCGACGTCCTGGTAACCGAAAACCTGTTTGGCGACATCCTCTCCGACGAGATGGCGATGATCTCCGGCTCGCTCGGCATGCTGCCAAGCGCCAGCCTCGGCGAGAAGAAGGCCAACGGCCTCTACTTTGGCCTCTACGAGCCCTCCGGTGGCTCCGCCCCGGACATCGCCGGCATGGGCATCGCCAACCCGATTGCCCAGGTGCTCTCGCTGGCCATGATGCTGCGCTTCTCGTTTGGAGCCGCCGAGGCGGCCGCCGCCATTGAGGCCGCCGTGCAGGGCGCCATCGCCGCGGGACTGCGCACCGGAGACATCTTCACTGGCAATCCCGCCGAGCAACGCGTCGACACCGCCGGCATGACCGCGGGCATCCTCGCCCACCTCAGAGGTTGAGGAAAACCGATTGCGGGGGCCGATTTGCATCCAGCGCAAATCCGGTTAGGTTGGCATCTAACCAAAAAAACCCATGCGAACCGCAATCCTTCCCCTCCTCGTGCTCATCAGCCTGCTAAGCGCAGCGTGCAACCGCAGCGCCCAAGCCGACGTGGGCTTTGCGCAGAAGACCTTTCAAGCCCTTGCGCAGGGGGATGAGACGGTGGCCGCCGACATTGACTGGAAGGTGCTTCAGTCGATGGGAATCGACGTGGGCCTCGCCTATGTGGTCTTGGCAAGCGACGAGGAGCGGGCGCGATTTCGCGAGGGCTTCATCACCCAATTTGCCTCCGCGTTCAAAAACTCTGGCAGCAAGGCGGAGGATTTCACCCACTGGCGAGCCGCAAGCCATGGCGACATGGACACGGTGGTCAAAGCGGACGGTCCAGGCGGCACGCTCACCATCACGGTAAGCCATCGGGAGGATAAGCAGCAGCTCTCGTCGATCCAAAAAACCCAGCCCTGAGGCCATCACAGACCATGACAGCCCAGCCCAAGCGCATCGGCCTTTTTGGCGGCACCTTCGATCCGGTCCACGCTGGGCATCTGGCGGTCGCCGAGCAGGCACTCGCCACCTTGGGGCTCGATGAGGTGCGCTTCCTCCCCTGCCAACAATCCCCGCACAAGGCACACGGCGATGCGACCCCTGGGCACAAGCGCCTCGAGATGCTGCGCATGGCCACCGCGCAGCACCCCTGGGCGGTTGTGGATGGCTTCGAACTGGCCAGCGCGGGCCCGTCGTTCTCGGTCCTAACAGCCGAGGAGATGGCCCGGCGCTTTCCCGCCGCGCGCCTATTCTGGTTGCTTGGCGCCGACCAATGGGCCGCCCTGCCGCGGTGGCAAAACCCAGAGCGGCTCGCCGAACTGGTCGAATTCGCCGTTTTTCCGCGCGGCGAGCGAGTCCTACCGCGTCCCGGCTATCGGCTGCACGTTCTGGACGGCAGCCACCCGGCCTCCGCCAGCGCCATCCGCGTGAACCCAACAGGAGTGTTGGAGTCCTCATGGCTCGACCCGCAGGTCGCAGCCTTTATCCGCCGCAGCGCGCTTTATGGCCATCTCCAAGGCTGAGGATTCACCGGCATACCGAACGGCCCTTGCCTCACCAGTGGCTTTGCGCTTTACTCCAGAGTCTGCCTTGTATCCCGCTCTTGACCCTTATGAAACGGCTGTTTGCTCTCCTCGCCCTGACCTGCCTGCCGCTGCAGGCGCAAAATCCCGCGGCGGCCCCTCCAGCCAAGGATTTCTCCAACCTCCCCGAGGACAAACGCAGAGAATTCGCCGTTGCCTATCAGGAGGCCGCCCGCCTCTTCCAACAAAAGCGCATCTTCGAATCACTCGAAAAAATCCAGGCCGCCGAGCGGATCTTTCCCGACAGCGCCGCGCTTCTCAACCTCAAGGGAATCGCCCTCATCGAATTCCGCTCGTTTGACAAGGCCAGCGCAGCCTTCAGCCGCGCGCTGGAGATCACTCCCGACGCACCTGGCGTGCTCTTCAACCTCGCGGAAATCTCCTTCGTCACCCACGACTGGAAAGCCGCCGTCGAGCGCTTCGAGGCGCTGCTGCCAAAGCTCACCGTGGGCGACCTCCCACTGGTGCGACTCATCCACTACAAAATCCTGCTTTCCGAGCTCAAGCTCGGCCGCACCGACGAGGCCCGCCAGCGGGCTGGCAAATACACCTACCTCGACGACTCGCCGTTCTACTACTACGCGCAGGCCTCGCTGGCCAACCAGGACGGCGATCCAGAGGAGGCCCAGCAATGGTTAGGGCGGGCCAACCGGATTTTCCGCACGCCCGCGCTGCTCTCGCCCTGGCAGGACACCCTGATGGAGTACAACCGCAGCAAGGAAACCGAGGCGACCAAGGTAATTGGCATCCCCGTGGCCCCTGCGGTGGATTCCGACCAACCTTAGAAGCTGGCGACCGCGCCGGCCGGGTCGTTGAGGGGATAGTCGACGACCTGTTGGAGGAGGATGCCGTAGGTGCGGGCGATCTCGGGCGCATCCGACTCATGATAGACGTCGCGGTAATAGATCTCCTTGATCCCATAGGCGCAGAGCGTCTGCATGCAGGCGGTGCAGGGCATCGTGGTGGTGGCTACCAACTTCGCCTCGCCGCGCTTGAAGAGGCTGCAAAGGTTGATCTCCGCGTGGAGCATGAACTTCTGCCGGGCCACCCGATCGTCCCAGAAGCCCGCCGGCGCATCAAATCCAGGCGCCAAGCCATTGTAGGCGGTCCCGATGACCCGGTTGTCAAAATCCAGCGCCGCGGCCCCGACGCGCCGAAATGGATCCTCCGAGCGCAGACTTGCCACGTGGGCAAGCGCCATGGCGTAGGCGGGAATGGTTAGGCGGTCCCCTGTCGACATGTCCCAGCCAACACCGCGCCGCGGCGCTTGTCGAGATTGAGGCCCGGCTATTTGCCCTTCGGCCGCGCCGGGGCGCTCGACTTGCCTGCGCCAAAAGCATCCGCATACTGGCGCAGGATGTCCGGGCTGGATGCCTCGGTGTGAACGATCTTGCCGGCGACCGTCACGCGGGCGATGCAGCCTATGAGGACATCGCGTCGTTTCTGCGCCTTGGTCACCTTCAAGGTGGCGTTGCTGTTGCCATTGGCGTCATAGCTTCCCCTGCGCTTCACCTCGGTGGTGCCTTCCTTGACGAAATCCTCCAACTCGACTCCGTCGGCGAGCACTTCAGTGGTCGAGTTCGCAGGCAGGGTGTCGAAGTGTTTCGATCCGCCATGCAGCAGGCGCTCGCCTTTGCCGTCGATCTCATCCCTGAGATAGATGACAACATATTCGACTTCCACATCCTCGACGGCCTCCGGCGAGTAACTGGCGACCTCGATCTTGTAGCCACCATTGTAGCTCTTGGTCCGCGTCGTATCCTTGCGGTCGCTGCCTGTCGGCTCCAACAACTTGGCGAAACCCAGCTCAAACGACGCGTTGGCGGCAAGGTTGGCCGCTTCGGCTTTGACATAGGCGCGGTCATCCTCGCTCAACCGGTCCAATTTGAGGGTCGCGGACTGCATCGTCGCCTTCAGGCGCACCGTGATGGACTCCTCGGCCTTCTTGTAGCTAAGGAGTTGGCCGACAAAGGTCTGAGTGCCGTCGGCGCTCTTGAACTCGCGCCAAGGAAGTTCCGCGCAGGCGATGCTAGCAAGCCCGGCTAACAGGATAGCTGAGAGGAGCGTTCTTTTCATAGGAGGTATTGTTTTCGAGCATTTCCCGTTGGGTGGGCGGTCCACTTGAGTATGCCAAGCGCGGCGAGGCAAGCAAATGATCGTCTTGGCGAGCTGCCAGCCAAACGCGGCAAGGGCGGCGGATCTTGCTGGAAATTGACAGTTGGCGCGCAGTTGACCGGTTAGCTGGCGCGCGCTGGCGGGGATTCCATTGGCGTTTGCGCCTCCAAGCGGTTATCGCTGGGTTGCTTGTCTATGCAGCTTTTCCCAACCACCAAGATCGGGCGGCGGCGCTTTTGCGCGATTTTAGCCACGGCGGCGGCCACCGGCGGGTATGCCTGGGGAATTGAGCCGCGGCGTCTGGAGCTAACCCGCCAGACGCTGGTTTGCCCGCGGCTGCCCGGCGCCCTTGATGGCCTGCGTGTCGCGGTGCTCAGCGACATTCATTATGATCCAGACTGGCAGGAGCAGGCGGTGCGCAACGCCATTGCCGCAGCCAACGCGGAAAATCCCGACCTGATTCTCCTGCCGGGTGACTTTGTCGCCGAGGACCCGCGCGTGTTGGAAACTTTGGCCCCTTTGCTCGGCCAACTGCGCGCCAAGCATGGCGTCTTTGCCAGCATCGGCAACCACGACGGCTGGCGCCTTGGACCCTCAGGCGTGCGCCAGCTGCTCGAAAAACAGGGCATCGGCTTTTTGTGCAACCAGTCAACCCGCCTCAACCTCGCGGGCCAACGCTTGGACGTGGTCGGCACCGACAGCATCTGGAGCGGCTTCCTTGATCCCGCCCGCGCCTTTGCCGGAACCCGCCCGGAGACGACCCTGGCCTTGGTCCATGAACCGGATCCCTTCGAGGCTCTCGGGGCACGCTCGATCCTGCAGGTCTCCGGCCACACCCACGGCGGCCAGTGCCGCGTGCCTTTCGTTGGCTACGCTCCGGTGGGCGTCCGCTACGGCCGGAAATTCATCTATGGCGACTTCCAACAAACCGATGGCGGCCGCCTGTTTGTTAGCCGCGGCCTTGGCACCATCGGCATGCGCGTGCGCTTCGCCTGCATTCCAGAAGTGGCCATCCTTGAGCTCCGGGCCAGCCGCTGACTGAACCGGTCAACGCGCTGCTCCCGTCAGCACTTCCAGATACCACTGCCAGAGCCGCCAGCCGCCAAACGCCCAACCCGCACCACCCAGCGCCAGAAACGGTCCAAAGGGCAGGTGCACCCCCAGGCCGACGCGCCCGACAAGCGCCGCGATGATGGCAAAAACACAGCCTGCAAACAGCGCGAAGGCCACCGCCGGCCAGCCGAACAGCGCGCCGAGCATTCCTAGCAGATAGATGTCGCCCATCCCCATCGCCTCGCGCGGGACGACCACCCGGGTGGCGGTGCCGGAGAGGTTCTTGAGTGCCTCGATGGCGAGAGTTTCCCCCTCCAGCTCAATGGTCGCGGCGCGGATGACGAGGCTGCCCGCTCGAGCGGCGCCGTTGTCGACGCAAGTATGGCCGCCCTCGAGGATGAGTTCGTCAGTCTTGCGGAAGAACAGGTCGCCCCAGAGGTGTTCGTCGCCATCGATGACAAACTTCAGCTCGTCGTCCTCGCCACCCTCGCGCAACTCCCAGGCGACCGGCGCCGGGAAGCGGAGGATTTTCCTGCCAAACAGCGCCTTGCCACCCAGCACCACCGCCCACAGGCCAAAGAACCCCGCCGCCCAGCCAATCCCGCTGCGCAGCAGCCCCGCCTGCCAGGTGTCCGCCGCCAACGGGTCGGCCAGGGCGCTGAGCCGCGGCCAAACAAACGCGCCTATCACCCCCGCGGCCGTCCCGATCCAGGTGAGCACGGTGGGAATGATGAGGTGCTCGGCGTCGATGAAGCTAATAGCCACTAGCAGCGCCATGCACAGGAACAGGAACGGCGTGGCAAGTGGCGGGAAAATCGCCCAAACCGCGGCAAACAGAACCGCTGTGAGCAGCTCGACGCCGAAGTAGCGCCGCGCAATCGGTCCACCGCAGTTGGCGCATTTTCCCCGCAACAGCAGCCAGCTAACAAGAGGGATGTTCTGCCACATCGGGATGGCATGGCGGCATCGCGGGCAGAACGAGCGCTTCGGGTTGTTCACCGAGAGGCCCAGCGGGACCCGGTAGATGACCACGTTGAGGAAGGACCCGACGCAGGCGCCAAAGACGAAGGCCACCGCAGTCCACAACGGATGTGATAGATCCAACAACATACGGAAATTCAACGCCCGCGAGCGCCCCGCGGCGAGCACGAAGATGCCGGGCAAACCGACGCGCCCCGCCCCCTGTCTGCCCTTGGTGAGGGGGGATTTTTCCGCCCGTGGGCAAGAATCGCTCCGCATTTGCCGCAGATCGTGGTTTGTTGCGGCGTGTCCATCCGCCATCACGCCGTCCAGATTGCCCGCCGCCTCAGCGGGGCGGGCCATACCGCGTGGTTTGCCGGCGGCTGCGTGCGCGACCGCCTGCTGGGCGCGGCGCCAAAGGACTACGATATCGCCACCTCGGCCACCCCGGCCGAAATCCTTGAGCTCTTTCCCGGTGGCAATGAGATAGGCGCCCACTTCGGCGTGATCCTCGTCAAGGCCCACGGCCACCCGTTTGAGATCGCAACCTTCCGCACCGACGGGTCCTACCGCGACGGGCGACGCCCCGAATCGGTCACCTTCGCCACCCCCGAGGAGGACGCCCAGCGCCGCGACTTTTCTATCAATGGCCTGTTTGAGGACCCCGTCTCCGGGGAAATCATCGACTTTGTTGGAGGCCGCGCCGATCTCGCCGCGCGCATCCTGCGCGCCATCGGCAACCCCGCTGAACGCTTCCAGGAGGATGCCCTGCGGCTCATGCGCGGGGTGCGCTTTGCCACCACCCTGGACTTCAATATTGACCACGCAACCCGCGGCGCCATGCGCGACCACGCGGACCTGCTGGCAAAGATCAGCCCGGAGCGCGTCCGCGACGAGTTCTCACGCCTCATTGTCCACCCGCACCGCGCGCGCGGTCTCGACCTGTTAGTCGAGACCGGCCTCATCCGTCACGCCGTCCCCGAGGTCCTTGCACTCATCGGTTGCGAACAACCACCCCAATGGCATCCGGAGGGCGATGTCTTCGTGCACACCCGCCTGATGCTTGAAATGCTCTGCCCGCAGCCTTCCCTCGAGCTCTGTCTCGCGGTGCTGCTCCATGACATCGGCAAGCCCGCGACTTTCGCCGTGGATCTCGATGGGCGCATCCGCTTCAACGGCCATGACGCCATTGGCGCCCAGATGGCCGAGGCAATCCTGCGGCGCCTGCGCTATCCTAACGACACCATCGGCGCCGTGCGCGAGATGGTCGCCACCCACATGCAGTTCATGCATGTCCAACAGATGCGCACCGCCAAGCTCAAGCGCTTCATGGCGCGGCCCACGTTTGGCGCCGAGCTTGAGCTGCACCGTGTCGATTGCGCCAGCAGCAACGGACTGACCGACAACTACGAATTTCTGTTGGAGAAGGCCGACGCCTTCGCCAGTGAGCCGCTCATCCCGCCGCCCCTGATCACCGGGCGCGACCTCATCGCCTACGGGCTGGCCCCGGGGCCGCATTTCAAGCCGATCCTCGACGCCATCGAGACCGAACAGCTTGAGGGACGCCTGGCGACCCGCGAGGAGGCCCTCGGCAAGCTTGGCGCGCTGCTGGAGCGCAGCCCGGCCGAGGGGGGTTAATTGCGGCTAACAAGCGAGCCGGCTGCGCCGATTTTGGCAATTTCCAGCCTTGGCTTTGCGCGGGCTTCCCATCGGTCGCCAGCTGGCCCACGATTCGCCCCAGTCATGAACACCGTCCCCGTAGAGCACAACGATGAGCTGAACTCCCGCATTCTTGCG
>JBILQA010000128.1:0-7634 GCA_044373535.1 Akkermansiaceae bacterium
GGGGGGCGGGAATGCCCTTAAAGCACCTCGGGGGCAAGAGAAACGATCTTCATGAACTGTTTTTCACGCAGTTCGCGGGCGACGGGGCCGAAAATGCGGGTGCCTTTCGGGTTACCATCCTTGTCGATGATGACGATCGCGTTGCTGTCGAAGCGCAGCACCGAGCCGTCGTCGCGACGGATCGGAGCGGCGGTGCGGACAACGACGGCCTTGACGACAGCACCTTTTTTGATGCTGGCGGTGGGGATCGCCTCGCGGATGTGGGCGGTGATGATGTCACCGACGTTGGCGATGCGAGTACGCTTACCGATAACGCCGATCATCTTGGCAACCCGGGCACCGGTGTTGTCCGCGACGGCGATTTTTGATTCCATCTGGATCATGACGAGAAAATGCTAAGAGGTGATATGTGCTGGGATGCCGCGGGGTGCGGGATCAATGGGAAATGATGCTCTCGAGACGCCAGCGCTTGAGCTTGGAAAGCGGGCGGGTTTCGACGATGCGGACCTTGTCGCCCATGGCTGCTTCACCCTTCTCATCGTGGACGTAGTATTTCTTCGTCTGCTTGATGATCTTGTTGAAGCGTGGGTGGGGGACGCGGGCGACGTGTTCAACCACGATGGTTTTATTCATCTTGGTGGAAACCACGAGACCGACACGGGTCTTGCGGAGGTGGGGATGGGAATCCGTTTGAGTCTCGCTCATGATGGAAATTGGCTGGGCGTTCGGGGTGGTTTGCGAGCTTAGGCCTTGGTGGCCTTCGACTTGCGGTCGGTAAGCACGGTCATCACCTTGGCGATTTCACGGCGGACCTGGCGGATGCGGGCGGAGTTTTCCAGCTGGCCGGTGGCCTGCTGAAGACGCAGATGGAGGTTTTCCTGCTTGAGCTCGCGCATGCTGTGCTCGAGCTCGTGAGCGGTGAGCTCGCGGATGTCCTTGATTTTAACTTGGGCCATGACGGTAGGTGGTGCGTGGTCGCTTAGGAATGCGGATTGCGGACGACGAAGCGGGTGCGGATGCCGAGCTTGTTGGAGGCGAGGCGGAGTGCTTCGCGGGCGGAGGATTCCGGCACGCCGGCGATTTCAAAGAGCATGTTGCCAGGCCGGATGACAGCCACCCAAGCGTCCACAGGTCCCTTACCTTTACCCATTCGAGTTTCTGGTGGACGTGCGGTGATCGACTTATGTGGGAAGACGCGGATCCAGACCTTGCCTTTGCGCTTGAGGAAGCGGTTCACGGCGATACGGCAGGACTCGATCTGGCGGTTGGTCATCCATCCGCGGGTGAGTGCTTGGAGACCGAAATCGCCGAAGGATACGTCGGTTCCGGATGTGGCGTTCCCGCCGCGGTTGCCCCGCATGCTTTTGCGGAACTTGACTCGTTTGGGCATCAAAGGCATGGCTCGGTCCTTCTAAGTGGTTCGTTATTAAAGTGGAGATAGTCGGCGCGGGGGCTTAGCCACGCTGCGGACGGGAATCGCGGTTGTCGCGGCGCGGTGGCCGCTGGCCGCTGGCGCCGGCTTGGGCGTCAATGGCTTCGTCATCCTTGCGAGTGACCCAGCACTTGACACCGATGATGCCGTAGAGGGTGCGGGCTTCGGCAAAGCCGTAGTCGATGGGGACGCGCAGCGTTTGAAGCGGCACCTTGCCTTCGCGGTAGACCTGGGAGCGGGCGATGTCGGCGCCACCAAGGCGGCCGGCGACTCGGAGACGGATGCCGTCGGCACCGAACTCCATGGCCGTTTGCACCGCGCGCTTCATGGCGCGGCGGAAGGAAATCCGGCGCTCAAGCTGCACGGCGACGTTTTCCGCCACGAGCTGGGCATCGATCTCCGGCTTGCGGATCTCGATGATGTCCAGCTTGACCTGTGACCCGCCGCACATGTCGGAGAGGTCCTTGGTCATGCGCTCAATTTCGGAGCCCTTGCGGCCGATGACGAGTCCTGGACGGGAAGTGTGCAGGGTCACGCGAACGCTGTTCCAGGCACGCTCAATGACCACCTTGGACATCGCGGCGAACTGGAGACGCTCACGGATGTACTTACGAATACGCAAGTCCTCGTGGAGCTTGTCGGCGTAGTCCTTGCCGGTGGCGTACCACTTCGAGCGCCAGTCTTTGTTGACGGCGAGACGGAAGGCGATTGGATTAACTTTTTGTCCCATAGGAAAGAGAAGTTTCGGTGTCGATGAGGTGGATTATTCCGCTTCGGCTTCCGCCGCGGCGACTGGGGCTGCGGCAACCGGGGCGGCGCTGACGGCCTTGGCAGCGGCGGCCTTGCGGCCCTTTTGCTTTGGCTCCGGCAGGGCAACCTCGTCGGTGAGGATGATGTAGAGGTGGCTGGTGCGCTTGCGGATCGCTCCGGCCGAGCCACGGGCACGTGGCTGGAAGCGCTTGAGGATCGGGCCGTCACCCACGGTGGCTTCCTTGATGGTCAGCGTTTCGGCATCCAGTTCAAAGTTGTTTTCCGCGTCCGCAATGGCCGTCTTCAACGTCTTGCCGATGAGGAACGCCGCCTTGCGCGGGGTAAAGGTAAGGATGTCCAGGGCGCTCGAAACGGGCAGGCCTTGGATTTCACGGGCTACATCGCGGGCCTTCTTTGGCGAAACTCGCGCGTATTTATAGGTGGACTTGACTTCCATCGGTCGACTCTCGGTTAAATTTGGACGGTTACTGGACTTTGACGCTCGCCTCGTCACCGAGGCGCGCGTTCTGGGATTGATCTTGGATATTTTCGATGAACGCGCCGCAGACATCCTTGCGGACATCCACTAGCACAATTTCACCTATGGCTTTTTCCCCCCGGAGGAGGCGGAAAGTCATGCCGATGCGGGCTCCTTCTTTCTCACCGACATTGAGGACGAGCAGGCCGCTCTCACTGTCGATGCTAACCACCTTGGCCCGTTGCAGGCTGCCGGTCCGGATATCGGGGAGCGGCTTTTGCTTTAAGCCGAGCGCAACGTCAAGCTCTCTAAGCGAGGTTTCGACACGAAGTCGTGCATCCGGGTCGGAAGTCACTGCGGTGCGCAGGTATTCGTTGACCGCGGAGGCTAGGCCCAGAGCGCTGGCTTCAACGCCAGCCTTTTGTTCCTGAATGACTTGGATGTCGGCCATGGCTTGCACTAGGCGCTCGTTGCCACCATCCAGCAAATTCTTGCCAAGAGCGGCAAGACGCGTGCGGACAAGGGCAAGAGCATCGGCGCTTTCCTTTTCGCTGCGGCGGGCCTCGGTCAGGCTATCGCGCAACGACTGGTTTTGAGCGCGCAAATTGGCCACGGCGCGCTCGAGCTCCTGGGTCTTCCCCGCCTCCTGGGCACTGCCAACGCCAGCCGTCGCCGCCAGCCCGAAGGCGGCGAGGAGCGGAAATGCGTGGAAGTTGGCGTGCATGGCGGTGGGGATGGGCGCGGATTACTTCTTACCGACGTTGCCGTGCTGGCGGAAGATCCGGGTAGCGGAGAACTCACCGAGTTTGTGGCCCACCATGTTCTCGGTCACGTACACGGGGACAAACGTCTTACCGTTGTGAACGAGGAAGTTGTGGCCGACAAAGTCCGGCGTGATCATCGATTGGCGGCTCCACGTCTTGATCGGCTTGTGCTCACCGCCTTCGGTGGCTTTGTCGATCTTCGTCAGGAGCTTCTGGTCCACAAAGGGCCCTTTTTTCAGCGAGCGCGGCATGAGATTCGGTTCGGTTAGATTAAATTGGTTGGCTTACTTGCGCTTGGCGGCGCGGCGGTCCTGGACGATGAAGACGTCGCTGGCCTTCTTGCGCTTGCGGGTCTTCTGGCCCTTCGTGTGACCCCACGGCGAGGTAAGGTGCTGGCGACCACCGCCGGACTTCGACTTACCTTCGCCACCACCGTTCGGGTGATCGACGGGGTTCATGCACATGCCGCGCACGGTCGGGCGGATGCCCTGCCAGCGCGAGCGCCCCGCCTTGGCGGACACTTCGTTCATGTGGTCGCGGTTGCCGACCTGACCGATGGTGCAGAAGCACTCTTCGTGGAAGCGGCGGATTTCTCCCGACGGCATCTTGACGAGAGCGTAGCCGCTTTCACGGTTGGAGAGAATCGCCTGCTGGCCGGCGGCGCGGGCCACCTTGCCACCGCTGCCGGGGGTCAGTTCGATGTTGTGGATGGCCGTACCAAGCGGGACGCTCTTAAGCGGCATCGCATTGCCTGGCTTTGGCGGCGCGCTCACGCCGGCCGTCACAGTGGTGCCAACTTCCAGCCCGCCTGGGGCCAAAATGTAGCTCTTCTGGCCGTCCTCGTACTGGATCAGGGCGATCCGGCAGGTGCGGTTCGGGTCATACTCGATGCCCAGCACGGTGGCTGGCACGTCGAGCTTGCCGCGACGGAAGTCGATGAGACGGTAGTGGCGCTTGTGACCACCGCCGATGTGGCGGCAGGTAATCCGTCCGGTGTTGTTCCGGCCGCCCGACTTCTTGAGTGGGGTCAGCAGGCTCTTCTCCGGCTTGGACTTGGTGATTTCCTCAAAGCTCGGCAGAACCTTATAGCGGCTTGACGGCGTGAATGGCTTGAATGTTTTGAGAGGCATGGCTCGCTTTTCCTTTCAGAGGGGCCCGCTATCCGCGGACCGGTAAAGTTTTATACAAGGTCGAGAGTCTCGCCTTCCTTGAGGCGCACGATCGCTTTCTTCCAATGGGCGGTGCGCCCCGCGTCGGCACGGCGCCGGCGCTTGAGCTTGCCGTCGTAGTTGCAAGTGCGCACACCGATGACCTTCTTGCCGAAGAGCTGCTCGATGGCTTGCTTGATCTCTAACTTGTTGGCCTTGCGGTCGACCTGGAAAACATACTCGTTGTTGGTTTCCTGGAGGACCGTGGCTTTCTCGCTGAGACGGACGTTTTTGATGACCTGATAGATGTCTTTCATGGCGCGGTGCGCTTAGGCGGTGCGGGCTGCGAGGATTTCGAGGGCGTCCTCAACGAGGATGACCGCATCGGCGGAGAGGAGCTGCTCGATGTTCACCTCGTGGGCGCTCATCAGCAGGGCCCAGGAGATGTTGCGGGCGGCCAGGAAGGTCTGGTCATCGAAGTCCTTGGCGAGGATGAGGACTTTCACTGCACCGGTCAGCGCGGTGACCGTCGAGATGAAGCTCTTCGTCTTGCCGTCGGCGATCGAGAAGCTCTCGACCGTCTGGATCGTTCCAGCCTGGATGAGTTCACCCAGAACGCGGCGCAGCGCGAGGCGGCGCGTGTTGCGCTGGACCTTCTTGCTGTAGTCGCGCGGACGGGGGCCGAAGACGACACCACCACCGACGAAGATCGGGGCGCGCTTGTCGCCGTGGCGGGCGTTGCCGGTCCCCTTCTGGCGGAAGATCTTCTTGTTGTTACCGCTGACTTCGCCGCGGGTCTTGGCACACGCGGTGCCGCTGCGGCGGTTGGCCTGGTAGGCAACAATGAGGTCGTGGACGGCCTGGTGGCCTTTGTCGCTGCCTACTAACTGGATGTTAGCGGCCTGTGCGGCGTCTGCTGTGAGTGTTTTCGCGGGCATGGGAGCTCCTTGGTTAAAAGCGGATGAGGATTACTTGGCGGACTTTTTCTTCGCCGGGCGGATGACCACGTAGGCTCCGTTGTGGCCGGGAACGGCGCCGGAGACGAGGATCACGTTGTCCTCGGCACGGACCTTGACCACCTTGAGGTTCTGCACGGTGGCCTTGGCGTTGCCCATGTGACCGGGCATCTTCTGGCCCTTCCAAACGCGACCGGGCGAGGTGCCCGCGGAAATCGCGCCCGTCCGGCGGTGCATCATGTGACCGTGGGTGTCTGGCTGGCCAGCGAAGTTGTAGCGACGCACAACGCCCTGGAAGCCTTTACCCTTGGAGGTGCCCACCACGTCGACCCACTGGCCGTCCTGGAAGAACTCCGCCGTCGGGTTGCCCGCGCTGGTGTCAGGAAGCTGGGCATCGGAGTCCACGCGGAACTCCATGATGAGCTTCTTGGGCGACGCACCGTACTTCTTGAAGGTCCCGAGCGCTGGCTTGGTCAGACGCTGGGGCTTCTGGTCACCGTAGCCGAGTTGATAGGCGCTGTAGCCTTCCTTCTCGCTGGTCTTGACCTGGAGATACTCGTTGCCGGCGACGTCGATGACAGTCACAGGGATCATGCAACCGGCCTCTTTATCAAAGAGACGGGTCATGCCGATTTTTTTACCAATAATACCGAGTGGCATGGTTGCAGTTAGTTAAGAAAGTTAGATACGGATGGTGATGTCGACACCTGCGGGCAGGTTGAGCTTTTTGAGCTCGTCAACGGTGCGGGCGGTGGGATCGATGATGTCGAGGAGGCGCTTGTGGGTGCGGATCTCGAACTGCTCAGCGGACTTCTTGTTCACGTGGACCGAGCGGTTAACCGAGAATTTCTCGATGCGGGTCGGAAGCGGGATGGGGCCTGCGACCTTGGCGCCGGTGCGTTTGGCGGTTTCCACGATCTCCAATGCGGAACGATCGATCGCACGATGATCGTAGGCGCGGAGACGGATGCGAATTTTCTGGTTTTCCATGATCGGAGCTAGCGGTTTGAAAAGTGGCTGGGGTTAGCGGCCGGTGCGTTCGTGAACGATGACTTCAACAATGTTGGGTGGGACTTGTTCAAAATGGGACGGAGTCATCGAGTAGGATGCCCGGCCGCTGGAAAGGGTGCGGATGGCCGTGGAGTAGCCAAACATCTCGGCGAGCGGGACGTTGGCGCGGACGATCGCCAGGTTGTTCTTGCTCTCGATTTTTTGGATCTGTCCGCGGCGGCGGCTGATGTCGCCCATCAGGTCGCCCTGGTATTCTTCCGGCGAGGAGACCTCCACGGCCATGACCGGCTCCATGAGGATCGGCTTGGCCTTGGTGAAGGCGTCCTTCATGGCGAAGATCGCCGCCATCTTGAAGGCGTTCTCGTTGGAGTCGACATCGTGGGACGAGCCGTCGACGACATCGACGTGGACATCGACCACCGGATAACCGGCGACGATGCCGTTGACCATGGCCTCGGCGATGCCGGAGAGGGTCGGGTTGATGAACTCCTTGGGGATCGAGCCGCCGATGGTCTTGGTCTCGATTGTTAGACCCTTGCCCTTTTCGTTAGGCTTGATGTCGATCACGACATGTCCGTACTGGCCGCGGCCGCCGGACTGTTTGACAAGCTTGCCGTCGCCGTGGGCCGGGGCGGTGATGGTTTCGCGGTAGGCGATCTGTGGCTTGCCGACGTTGGCTTCCACTTTGAACTCGCGACGCAGGCGGTCGACGATGATCTCCAGGTGGAGTTCGCCCATGCCGGAAATGATGGTCTGGCCGGTCTCCTCGTCGGTCTTGACCATGAAGGTCGGGTCCTCTTCGGACAGGCGGGCGAGCGCGAGGGCGAGCTTTTCCTGGTCGGCCTGGGTGCGTGGCTCGACGGCCATGCTGATGACCGGCTCGGGGAAGGTTGGCGGCTCTAGCAGGATGTCGTACTTCTCCGCGGCCAGAGTGTCGCCGGTGGTGACATTCTTGATGCCGACCATGGCTGCGATGTCGCCGGCATAGCAGGCGTCAACATCGGTGTGCTGGTTGGACTGGATGCGGATCAGGCGGCCGACGCGCTCGGAGCGGCGGGTGCGCGGGTTGTAGACGACGTCGCCCTTGGCGATGGT
>JBILQA010000129.1:0-7578 GCA_044373535.1 Akkermansiaceae bacterium
GAGATTTTGCTCCTTAAGGCAGTAGGCAACCTCCGCGACGCTCTGGGCGTCATAGTTGGTGCCCGCCGCGCCGCCACGCAGAATCATGTGGCAACTCGGATTGCCCGCCGTCGAGACGATGGCCGAGACGCCTTGCTTGGTCACGGAGAGGAAGTGGTGCGGCCGCGACGCCGCCATGATCGCATCCAGAGCAAGTTGGATTGACCCGCCGGTTCCGTTCTTGAATCCCACCGGCATCGACAGCCCGGAGGCGAGCTCGCGGTGGATTTGTGACTCGGTCGTGCGCGCTCCGATTGCGCCCCACGAGATGAGATCCGCGATGTACTGTGGCGAAATCGTATCCAAAAACTCTGTCCCGGCCGGCATTCCCATTTCCGCCAGCTCCAACAGCAATTCCCGCGCAATGCGCAAACCGCGGTTGATATCAAATGAGTCGTCCAAATGCGGGTCGTTGATCAGGCCCTTCCAGCCGACCGTCGTGCGGGGCTTCTCGAAATACACCCGCATGATGACGAGCAAGTCCTTCTCGTGCAGGCGCGCCTGCTCCTTGAGCCGTTTTGCGTAGTCGAGAGCCGCCGCCGGGTCATGGATCGAGCACGGGCCAATCACCACCAGGAGCCGATCGTCCCGCCCGCTCAAAATCGCCTCGCTCTGCTGCCTCGCCGCGGTGACCACCGCGGCCGCCTCATCGGTGATCGGCAAGTAATAGGCTAGCACCGCCGGTGAAATCAGGGGATTCAGGCCGGTGATGCGCAGGTCGTCGGTCAGGGCTTTGCTCACTGGCGCGAGAGTGTGGCCAAGCCCGCCTATGGTCAAGATGGATGAACAATTCGGCCTCTCAGCCACCCCGCTGGGCCCTGCGGCGCGTTTTCGCGATGGACGCCGCGCGCCCCAGCGCCTTGAACTGGAGCCATGTCAGCGGCAAAGAAGGATCGAGTCGACGCCCTGTTGGTGGCCCGCGGCCTTTGTGACTCGCGCGAGCAGGCCAAGCGCCTGATCCTCGCCGGCGAGGTCCGCAGCGGCGATCTGACCATCGACAAGCCCAGCAGCAAGCTCCCCAACGATGCTCCCTTGGACGTCCGCGAGAGACCCAAGTTTGTCGGCCGCGGCGGTTTCAAGCTCGAGGGCGCCCTGGAGTCCTTCGGAATCGTCCCCACCGGCTGGACATGCCTGGATATCGGTGCCTCCACCGGTGGCTTCACCGATTGCCTGCTCCAGCACGGCGCCTCCCGCGTCCACGCCATCGATGTCGGCACCAACCAGCTCGTCTGGAAAATCCGCAGCGATCCGCGCGTCGTCTCACGCGAAAAGTTCAACGCTCGCAACCTCACCCGCGAGGACCTCGGCGGTGAGCTTGTTAGGCTCGTCGTCATCGACGTGTCGTTCATCTCCCTAACAAAGATCCTGCCCGCCGCCTTCGGCGTGCTTGAGCCCGGCGGCATGATCGTGTGCCTGATCAAGCCGCAGTTTGAGCTGGCCCGCGAGGAGGTCGGCAAGGGCGGCATCATCCGCGACGAGGCGCTGCGCGCAAAGGCCGTCGCAAAAATCCATGCGTTTGTTAGCCAGCACGGGCGCGAGTGGCGCGGCTGCGTAGCCTCCCAGCTAGCCGGCACGGACGGCAACCAGGAGTTCCTCGCCTGGCTTGCCTGAGCGCGGATAAACCGCGGCGCCGCGAGGCTTGCCGGCTGGCCTCTGGTTGGTTAGACAGGGGTCCATGGATATCGGGGTAATGGCTAATCCAAGCAAGGCGGGGGCCGCCGGCACCGCCCGGCGGCTTGTCGAGCTTGCCCGCGGGCATGGGATTGGCGTGGTCATGGAGCAGGCAACCGCTGAGCTGCTAGGTTCGGCGGATGGCGTCAGCGCCCTGGAGCTCTCCCGCAGCGTTGACTTGGTGGCGGTTCTTGGCGGTGACGGCACGATGCTCCACGCCCTCTCCTGCATGGACGCCAGCGGCGTGCCGATGGCCGGTGTGAACATCGGCACCCTTGGGTTCCTCACCAGCTGCACGGACGGTGAGCTTGAGGGGTTTGTCAGCGCGCTGGCCAGCGGGCGCTTCACCACGGTGCCGCGCTCATTGCTCGCCGTGGAGGTCCTCACTCCGGATGGCGCCACAAGCGCGTTCACCGCGCTCAATGAGGTGACCCTGACGCGCGGCCAGACCGGGCGGCTTGTCTCCCTGACGGCAAGCGTCAATGGCGAGTTGCTTAACCATTACCGCGCGGACGGGCTCATCGTGGCCACGCCGACCGGCTCGACCGCCTATTCGCTCTCCGCGGGCGGCCCGCTGGTCAGTCCGGATGCGCAGGTTTTTGTCATCACGCCGATCTGCCCGCACAGCTTGAGCAACCGCTCCTTGGTGGTGGCCGACAGCGCGGTCATCGAGTTGACCCCCAACGGCGGCACCAGCGAGCCGATGCTTTTCACCGTCGACGGGCGCGACTGCCTAGCCATCGACGACTCCGCGCGCATTCGCATCCGCAAGGCTGCCGGGGTGCTCCCTTTGGTACGCCTCGAGGGCCATTCGTTCTACGAGACATTGCGCCAAAAACTCCACTGGCACGGCGGTTGAGCGCCGGCCTAACCGGGGCTTTGGGATTGACCTGTTGGAGAGTGGGAAGAATGCTCCCGCGTGCGCTACGATCCATTAGACCCGTCCCTTTTTGTTGCCAACCGTCAGAAGCTCAAGCCGCTGCTTCCCAAGGGCGGGCTCGTCGCCCTGCACGCCAACGACATCATGCCGACCAACGCGGACGCGGTGATGCCTTTCTATCAGAACACCGACCTCCTCTACCTAACCGGTGTGGACCAGGAGGAAACCGTGCTGGTGCTCTTTCCCGACGCCAAGCAGGCGCGTGACCGGGAGATTCTGTTCGTCAAGGAGACCAGCGAGCTCATCGCCATATGGGATGGTGAGAAGCTCAGCAAGGAAGGGGCGGCGAAGGTTTCCGGCATCGAGCGGGTTGAGTGGAGTTCGTCGTTTGATGACATTTTCCGCCGCCTCGTGCCGCAGGCCGAGACGCTGGTGCTGGCGACCAACGAGCATCTGCGCGCCGAGGTGGCCGTGGAGACGCGCAACGACCGCTTCATCCGCAGTTGCCGCGAGCGCTGGCCGCTGCACCGCTTTGAGCGCCTCGCCCCGCTGATGCATGGCCTGCGCATGCTCAAGGAGGACCTCGAGATTGAGGCCATGCGCAAGGCCTGCGCGATCACCGAGGCGGGCTTCCGCCGCGTGTTGGAATTCATCCGCCCGGGGGTGGGGGAGTGGGAAATCGAGGCCGAGTATCTCCACGAGTTTGTGCGCCGCCGTTCGCGCTTCGCCTATCAGCCGATCATCGGCGGCGGAGCTAACGCCTGCGTCCTCCACTACCTGGAAAATGAGAATGTCTGCCGCGACGGCGATCTTGTCCTGATGGATGTGGGCGCCGAGTGGGCGCGCTGGAACAGCGACATGACCCGCACCGTGCCAGTCAACGGCCGCTTCACTCCCCGCCAGCGCCAGGTCTATGACGCTGTCCTGCGCGTGCTGCGCGGCGCCAACAAGCTTCTGCGTCCGGGCGTCAAACCCACCGACTACCAGCGCGGCGTGGTGGAGATCATGGAGGCCGAACTCATTGGCCTCGGCCTGTTCAGCGCCGCCGAGGCGAGCCAGCAGGGGCCTGACAAGCCGCTGGTCAAGAAGTACTTCATGCACGGCACCTCGCACCACCTGGGTCTTGACGTCCACGACGTCTGCCCGCCCGAGGAGCCCTTCGCGGTGGGCATGGTCATGACCATCGAGCCGGGCATCTACATCCGCGAGGAAGCACTTGGCGTGCGCTTGGAAAACAACGTGCTCATTGGCGCCACCGAGAACATCGACCTGATGGCCTCCATCCCCATCGAGGCCGACGAGATCGAAGCCCTGATGCAGCGCTGACAATAACAGAATGTTGGATCTATCCAAGCTCACTGGTTTTGCCGACGAGGCGGGACGCGATCTGGAGACCCAGATCCGCGCGACTCGCGCGCTCGGGTGGACCAACCTCTCGGCGCGCGGCATCTCCGGGCGCAACCTGCACGACCTGCCAGAGGACGATTTTGCCCGCGCGGCGGACATGCTCGACGCGGCTGGTATCCACGTGCCTGAGTTTGGTTCCCTCATCGGCAGCTGGGCAAAGAAGATCGCGACGCCATGGGCGGTCACCGAGGGCGAGGTGGAGCGCTGCATCGCCCGCGCGCAGCGCTTGGGCACCAAGATCATCCGCGTGATGTCCTACGCCCAGGAACCGTGGGGCGACGACCAGTTCGAGGAGGAGCGCTTCAGGCGCCTGCGCGAGGTGACCAGCCGCTTGGCCGCCGCCGGCCTAACTGCCGCGCATGAGAACTGCATGAACTGGGGCGGCATGTCCGCCGAGCACACCCTGCGGCTCATCGCCGAGGTGCCCGGCCTCAAGCTTATCTTTGACACCGGCAACCCAGTGTTCCAGCGCGACCGCTCAAAACCGCAGCCCGACGGGTCGTTCCCGTGGCAGGATCCCTTCGAGTTCTGGCGGAAAGTCCGCGACCACGTGGTCCACATCCACATCAAGGACTGCCGCAATCCAGTAAGTGACGACGTCGAGCCGGTCTACACCATGCCCGGCGACGGCCAAGCCCGCATCGCCGAGATTCTAACCGATGCCGCCGTCCGCGGTTTTGCTGGCCACATCGCCATTGAGCCGCACGTCGCGACGGTCTTCCACGCCAAGGAAGGGCAGGAGGTCGACTGGCAGCAGTGCTACGAGTCGTACGTCACCTATGGCCGCCGGATGGAGGCGCTGCTGCAAAGTTGTGGCTAGAAGCGCGCGGCTTTCTAACCCTGCGCCAAGGCGCTGGTGAAGGCGTCGAGCAGCTGCTCGGTTGGCTCAAGGCCAAGCGAGACGCGGATCAGCGACGGGCTAACACCGCAGCTCTCCGCCCAGTCGAGTTCCTTGTAGTGGGCCAGCAGCGTGTACGGGCATGCGAGCGAGAACTCGGCGCCGAAGCTTGGTCCCTTGGAGATGCGCAGCGCGTCATAGACGCGCGCGGCGCGCTTCGGGTTCTTCAGCTCAAAGGACAGCAGGCCGCCGTAGCCGCCGCCGGGGCGCTTGACCGCGTCGTAGTGCTCGCGCGTCACCAGGCTCGGATACCAGACGTTGGCCACCGCGGGGTGTCCGGCGAGCAGTTCGGCGACTGCCAGACCGTTCTCGTTCATCCGCTCCATGCGCGTCGGATAACCGCTCAGGTTGCCCAACAGAATCTCCGCATCCCCAACGTAAAGGGGGGCGCCCTCAAGTTCGTCAGCGGCCAGGGCGGCGCGCAGGTCGGCCGCGTGGAGGGACGCCGGGTTGACGCTGACCATCCCGGCTAACACGTCGCCCTTGCCCGACATCCACTTTGTCAGGCTCGTGGTGACAAGGTCGGCGTAGGGCAGGACATCGACGTTGACGCCGCTTGCCGGGGTGTCGTCCACCGCGAGGATCACGTTACCCTCGCGACAGGCTTCCGCGACGCGGGGCAGGTCGACGGTGCGCAGGAGTGGATTGCTGGGGATTTCGACGAACACGGCGGCGAACTCGCCCTTGCGGATGCGGCTGAGTGCCTCGTCAAACGATTCGCCATGCGCCTCGTTGAGGAAAACCACCCCGGAGCCAAACAGCTCCTGGACTTTCAGGCAGTCAACATAAGGGAACTCCAGCTGCAGCGTCTTGCGCCCGGCGCGGCCCGCGACAATTGCCCGGTGCGCTGCGGTGATCGCCGCCATGCCGCTGGCAAACACAAACAAGTGATCCTCCGCCTGGCCCACCAGCTTGGCCAAGCGGCGCTTGAGCAGGTGGTCCTTTGAGTCGCTGCGCAGCCCGTCGCCTAGCAAGTCAGCGGCCTGCCTACTGCTGACAATTTCACCGGCGTGGCGCCAGTAGGTGTTAGCCCACTCGGCGGCGGAGTCGGGCACGATGAGCGCCTGCAGCCCGTGGAAGCTCGCGACGCGCGCGGCGACCTCGCCGCGCTTCTCGACAAAGCGCTGTGCGCGCTGGGCGACGATCTTGCTTGGGAAGACAAAAGCGCTCTCACCATCCACGGCCACCTGCTCACGCGCGAGGCTGAAAAGCCGCTCAATGAGCGGGTGCCTGACAAACCTGGGATAGCCCATCCGCAGGCGGCGCATCACCTTGTCACGCCCCTCCTCATAGCCGACCACCGAGTCCCACGTGGGCAGGGCCACGGAGCACGCGTGCGGGCTATCGGGGAGTGGGGTCCCGAGGTCTTCCTCGGTCCATGCGGGCTGGGTAAGCAAGTCGCGCATCGCGCACCTAAGTGCGATTCGTGCCCAGTTAGCGCAAGCCGGATCGACCATAGGGGGGGGCTTTTTTGCGGAAACGCCAAAAAACTAAGCAGCGCAAGGCCGATTAACCCACCGCGGGGTTTGCCTCCAGGGCATCTCCCGTGTAGGTTGCGCCCTATGTGTAAGCGCCTTATTTCAGTCGCCATGCTGTTGGTGATTCTGGCTGCGGGGGTTTACGTGGGCCGGTGGGGCGTCGAGCGTCTGGCGCGCGCAACCCCGGAGGCGCACTCAACGCCACCTGCAGCGCAGGCTAATCCACCGCTCAGCGCGCCTTCCAGCGCACCGCCAATGGCGGGGGATTCGGCCGCACCAGCAAGCGCGGGCCGTCCCGAAGCGGGTGAGGCAGGTGAGCAGCTCATCCGATTTGCGTCCGAGGCGGCGTATCGCGCCTTCCTTGCGCGGCTCAACGGCAGTGGTCTGCGCCTGCTTGGCCAGCTTGACGCCCTGCGCACTGTGCGCATCGGCTATGCAAGCGTGGACGAGCTCACCAGCATGCTCGATGACCAAGCGGAGGTCGCTGCGAATTTTCCGGTCACCTTGCCCGAGCCGGTCGATGGCAGCGTGCAGCCGGGCGCTGTTGGGATCGGCCGCTCGTTGTTGGAGTGGCTCGGCATCGTGGGAGACAACTCGAAGTGGGGCAAGGGGGTGTTGGTTGCGGTGCTCGACACGGGAGTGGGCGAGCATCCGACGCTCAGCGGGCAGATTCGGCGTGCGGATGACGTTGCGGCGCATGGTGACCTTTCGCTGCTCAATGGTCACGGCACCGCAGTGGCCTCGTTGATTGCCGGAAGCAACGGGCTGGCTGCCGGCGTGGCCCCGGGGGCGGGCCTGCTGTCGGTGCGCATCACCAATGCCGCGGGTACATCCGACTCATTCTCCTTGGCCGCGGGAATCATCGCCGCGGTGGATGCCGGCGCTCAGGTGATCAATATCTCGATGGGTTCTTCGGGCAACGCCTCGATTGTCTTTGATGCGGTGAGATACGCCCAGGAGCGCGGCTCGGTCATTGTGGCTTCTGCGGGCAACGATGCGGCCGGCCAGCCGTCCTATCCTGCGGCCTATCCGGGGGTCATCAGCGTCGGCGCGGTTGACGCCCGCGGCCAGCATCTCAACTTCTCCAACACCGGGAGCAAGCTCTCGCTGGCCGCGCCTGGATACGAGGTCAACGCGGCTTGGCCCAACCAGAAGCTGATAGGATTCACCGGCACCTCGGCAAGCGCGCCGATTGTCTCTGGAGC
>JBILQA010000130.1:0-7573 GCA_044373535.1 Akkermansiaceae bacterium
AGCGCTCTGACTCCAAGGGCGCCGGCAGAGCAGTATCCTCCTCCAGCGTCACCTCCACCGTAGCCCGGACACCGTACTCGACGGGCACCACGAACGCCCGACCGGGCACCAGGACATCCTGATTAAATCCGAAAAAATGCTGCGACAACCCATGCTGGAGGAACCGCTGCCAAACTGACTGCTCCGCCGCGACGCAATCGGCCCCCGTCGATTCGCCCAAGCAGCGCCTCGAGAGCGGCTCCTCACCCACGCATGCACAGGCCCGCTTATATTCCTCTGCCGCCAGCCAGTACTCTCCGCAGCCCATGAACATCACCACCCGCTCCAACTCCGCATCGGTCGTTCCAACCGTGAACCGGGGATATTCCAGCGGCGTCTCCACCAAATACAAAAATCGGCCAGGGGAAAACGGCCTTAATCCAATGACCTTGACCACATCCGCCTCCGCCTCCATTCGCGCCGCCAAAACGTAAACCTGCCGAAAAATGTCGTTCTTGAGCACCGCTGCCTGCTGAGCATCCGCGCACGGCTTCGCTTGTTGTGGGATCTTCTTGTTCATCTGATGGGTTTGGAAAAATCGAAAAAGCGAGCCGGGGCTCAGGCCAGAACCAGTAGGTTTAGCTCGTTGACCGTCACCCGGACCGCGTAGCCCTCCAACGGGCGAGGATCCGAGTAGCCCGCCTGCATTAGCAGCAGCCGGGACCGCCGCGTGCACACCACTCGGAAACTCCCCAGACCTAGCCGCTCCGCGCAGCGAAGGATCTCATGCTGCTTCCAGGCTGATAGCTTCCTCGGCCCGGTTTTCTTCGTCGGCTTTGCCGTCTTCATTAGTGGCATATCGGTTGGAGTGGCCGCGGCGGGTTTATACGCGCGTATAAAATCAGGGCGTCTTAGTTGGCCATCGGCTCACCCGCCGAACGCGCTTCCATCCGACGGTTGGCGGCCTCCAGCACCGGCGCGTAAATCGCCGCCTTGAATTGCCGTTCCATCCACTGGTCGAGGCTCAGCCCCGCCGCGGCCGCTGCTGCTTCGGCCGTCGCCATTTCATCCGCCGTTAAACGGTCGCTCGCGTTGATCGTGATTGATTTCATTGTTTGCAAAATGTCCGCAGGGTTTAGTTGCTAAACTCTGGGGGCATTTATGGTCAGCAAATGAACCTCGGCAAGAAAAAAGTTGCGTAACTAAACTTTTTTGATTACCAAGCCAACATGAACCCAGAAGCGATTAGGGCATTCAGAACCCGCAAAGGCCTCTCCCAGCAAGAGCTGGGCAAGCTCTGCGGCGTCGGAAAATCCGCCATTTCCCAATGGGAAAGCGGGACCACAGAGCCCACTGGAGCCGCGCGCCTGCTCCTAGAGGAGTACCTCAGCGGCCGCCGCTGCCTCGTCCAGCTCACTGAGCAGGAGGAGAGGCTCCTCAATGAAAATGTTCAGCGCGGGAACTTCACCAGCCGCGAAGACTACCTCACCGCGAGCCTGGTCCATTTGATCAAGCACGGCACATTCTGTTCCCCTTTCCTCGCAGCGGGCCCCCACCCGAACCTGTCAACCCCCATCGCCCCGTTGGAGATCGCCGAGCCACCGGCCGACTCCAACTCCTCGCCCAACAAGCATTCCAACGGGAACTAACCCTCCCGTTCCACCCCGCGCGCTACACCACGCCCGCCCATCCCTCACCCGATCGGCGCCCCTAACCAGGGCGCCTTTTTTACGCCCTCATCCCGCGGGGATCTACCAGCCCGCTTGCGCAGCCACCAATCATCCCCTAAAATCCGACTGCATGAAAACCCCATCGCTGTTCCTCTTAGCGCTTTTCCTTCTCGCTCCAGCAGCCGCCTCCGCCCGGCTCGGCGAGACCCCAGCCGAGTGTGATGCCCGCTATGGTAATCCCCTCCGAAACCGCCCCTCAGAACCCACCGTCTACCTCAAAGGCGGATTCCTCATCACCGTCGATTTCCACCAGGGGCACGCATATTCCATCGTCTATCAGCAAACCCCCGGCGGCGGCGAAAAGCTGGAAAAGCTCTCCATCACCCCCGAGCAGATCCAAACTCTGCTCTCCTACAACGCCGGCCCATCCCAATGGAATTCCCCCACTCAAGCTGCCACCCGCACCCAATGGATCCGCGCCGACAAGCTAGCCACCGCATCTTACGATTCCACCCATGGCAAGCTCTCCCTCCTCCTCCTAGTCGAAAGCCAAGCAGCCGCCGCCGCCAAAGCAGCCGCCATCCAAAACGCAATCGACAGCTTCTAACTACCTGCCCTTTTTGCGTCAACTTGGTGTCACCACTTCCGCCTAGATCGTAACTGTCTAATCCTTAGAGATTGTGCCAAGGTTTCGAATCTCATCACCCGCTCCAATTTTACAACAAGGCGCTCATTTTTGAGCGCCTTGTTTGTTTTCCTGGCCGCAGCTCCGGGCGGCTCCGGGTTTGCGTTTGCAGTTCCCATCCGGCCGCGCTTTGTGCACAAGAGTGCATGATTTGGGTTTGGGGAAAGTTGTCCGCAGCAAAGTGGGCCGATGCCTGGGATGAGCGCTTCCGCGGCAATCCCAACGCCGTGACCACCTATCTGAAGGGCGGCAAGTCAGTCCGCGTCGAGGTCTACTGCGAGACCCAGAAGCAGGCCGACGCGATCAAACAACAGTTCGGCGGCCAAGTCCGCAAGCTTGTCTCCAAGGACTGGAGCGCCGCTGCGCCAAAGCGCGCCGAACCTATCAAGATTCGCGCCGCGTTGTTGGTCACCGACGAGGACGACGCGGCAACCCTCAAGGCCCTCCAGGCCGCCAACCCAGAGCGCAAGGTCATCTCCATTCCGCCCGAAATGGCATTCGGTACCGGCGACCACGCGACTACCTCCACCTGTTTGCGTCTGCTAGTTGACGTTGCGCGCGACCTCAAGCGCGCCGGCATGGAAGCCTGGCCGATGGCCGACCTCGGCACCGGCAGCGGCGTGCTGGCGATCGCCGCGCGGATGTTAGGCTCCGGCCCCTGTGTGGCCTACGATTTTGACCCCCTCGCGGTGAAAGTCGCCGCGCGCAACGTGCTGCGCAACGGGGTGGATGCCATCGCCGTTGCCGAGCAGGACGTCCTGAAATGGTCCCCGCCCCGGCGCTTCCCGGTCGTCGCGGCGAATTTGTTCAGCACCGTGTTGATTGAGGCCTTTCCGGTGATTGCCAAGGCCCTGGCTCCGGGAGGGCATTTGATCGTCTCGGGAATCCTCGCCAGCCAGGCGCCGCTGGTCTTTGCCGCGGGGGCCCTGTATGGGCTCGAATTCCCTGAAATCCTGCGCAAGGGCAAATGGGTGACCGCCCGCGGCGGCTGGAAGTGACGCATCTGCCTGCATTTCACTTGCATCGCCACCTCGAGGGGCTAAGAAATCCCTCCCACTCCTGAGGGGGGGTGTGCGCTCTAATGACCGTCCTCCGCCTCGGGGCTGGTCACATCTTAATTTAGCGCGCAATGGAAAGTATTTCTTCTCGAATCGAAAAGATCGCCCCCTCGCTCACTCTGGCTGTCACCAACCAGACCAAGGCCATGAAAGCCAAGGGCGAGGAAGTCTACGGCCTCGCTGGTGGCGAGCCGGAAATGGACACCCCGGATTTCATCAAGCAGGCGGCCATCAAGGCGCTGCTCGAAGGCCGCACGAAGTACACCCCCGCCGCCGGCATCCCCGAGCTGCGTGAGGCGATTGCCGCCAAGCTTCTTGCCGACAACAACCTCGACTACTCGCCCAAGGACATCTGCGTGGCCTCCGGAGCCAAGCACGCATGCATGAACGCCATCCAGGCCATTGTGGATGAAGGCGACGAGGTCATCATCCCTTCGCCTTACTGGGTCTCCTACCCGGAAATGGTCCGCCTCGCCGGCGGCGTTCCGGTGTTTGTCGAAACCACCGAGAAGAACGACTGGAAGATGACCGCCGAGCAATTCGAGGCGGCCATGACCCCGGCGACCAAGATGGTCATCCTCAACACCCCGGGCAACCCAACCGGCTCGATCTACACCCGCGAGGAGCTCCTTGCCATCGGTGAGGTTGCCCTGTCCGAGGACATCATCATCCTCTCGGACGAAATCTACGAGAAGCTCGTCTACGGCGGCGCAGAGCACGTCAGCATCGCCTCGCTGTCCCAGGAGCTCAAGGACATCACCATCACCGTCAATGGCTTCTCGAAGGCCTACTCGATGACCGGCTGGCGCCTTGGCTACACCGCGGCTCCTCCGGCCATCGCCGAGGCGATCTCCACCATCATGGGGCACACCACCTCCAATGCCACCACCTTCGCCCAGTACGGCGGCATTGCTGCCCTCGAAGGCGCTCAAACCTTCATCGATGACATGATCGGCGAGTACGACGTGCGCCGCCAGTTCATGCTCGCCCGCCTGCGCGCGATCCCCAACATCTCCGTCGTCGAGCCAAAGGGCGCGTTCTACTTCTTCGTCAACATGAGCAAGCTCGGCATCAAGTCCCAGAACCTCTGCGACAAGCTGCTCTCGCGCTACAAGGTTGCCGCCATTCCCGGCATTGCCTTCGGCAACGACGACGCCATCCGCCTGAGCTATTGCACCACCCTGGATGTGCTCAACGAGGGGATCACCCGCTTCGAGCAGTTCTGCCGCGAGCATTGATTCCGCTTTTTCCTCTCCAACGCCGGTCCGCTTTCCGCGGCCCGGCGTTTTTTTGCGCCTGGCGGGCGTGGAATTGCGACTACCGGATGCTCAGAGGGGCCTCAAGTCGCTGCGCGTATCCTTGCAGTTCAATCTCCCAAGACGCCGGTGTGGTCGCGTCAAGCCCTTTGCTCCAGGTGGCACCCGCATGCCACGTTGCCGCGGTGGCGAGATCGGCCGCCAGCGGGAAGAACTTCGTCCCGTTAGGGCCGGCGTACGGCGCGGCTGGACGCGGCAGGATCAAGCCGAGGCCCACGCGGCCATTGACTGCCTCGCCCTTGTCGGCGCTGAACCAGGTGGTCACTACGCGCCCCGTGGCCGTGGATTGCTGCGGGCATTTTAGGCCGGCGAGCGGCCGAATCCCACCGGCCTCGCCCGTGACGGCAAATTCCGCCACGATCCGGAAGACCGGCGCGCCCAGGTCATAGCTGATCCTGCGCGTCTCGGTGATGCTTGCCGCGCCAACTTGTACCGGGTGATAGACCAGCTCCACCTCGGCCCGCAGTGGCCCGTTAGCGCGGATTTTCCAGGTCTTGAACACCGGGCTCATCACCACGTCCCCCGCGGGTGTTAGGTAGGCGGTCGCCCCGCAGCCCGGCCCGGCGCCGATCTTCGTCGCGTCACATCCCTGGCCTTGGTCAACCTCGTAGTCGCCGTTGGGTCCTGTTTGATACCAGTTCGCCAAGACCGGCTCGCGGGTGCGCTTGCTCCAGACATCGATGCCGCCGGCGTGGTCGGCGTCGCGGTGGCCCGGGCCATAGAGGCGGAAGGCCATGCGCTCGTTCTCCCAGGCGATGTCGCTGCGGTGCTCCGGCGCATAGCGCGCGCCAACGCGGCCGGGCCCAACGGGCGGCTCCGCGGTTGTTAGCAAATAGCGCTTGGTTTCCCCCGCCGCCAGTTGCGCCGCAAACAACAGCTCCTCGGGCGTGCCGTCGCCGTCGCCGTCGACCACTTGGGTTGCCACCGCCGCGCCCGTTGCGTCGACGACAAGGGCGCGCTGTTTGGTGATGCCGGGCACCCGGGCCCGCGCGTCCTGCCATGCCACGCTGACAATCTCACGGGTTTCCACCGCCCGAGGATTTGTCAGTGAGAAAACCGCGGGGTCCGCGGCGTTTTCGGCGCGCGCCGCCGCCGACATTGCTGCTAGGCCGGCCACGAGCGCCGGTACCTTCCGAAGAGCCCTTCTCATTGACTCTCTTCCTAGGGGCTCGTTCGGCGCACGGCAAGCGCGGGTGCGCCCTGGTTGTCCCGCGGGCGCGGTCGGTTTTTGCGCCGCCGCGGCGCATTTCTCGCGTGCGGGATGGGCGAAGAGGTCTTAGCCTCCGGCGCATGACCCGCCCGGTGGACGCACTCATTGATTTTTTGCGCAGCCAAGAGCGCCGCGGGGTGACCCACGTCTACCTGGACGATGATGTCCGCCACGCGCTGCGCGAGTTGCACCTGCGCTCACGGGGCAAGGCGCCCGGCCGCCCACCCGCGGGCACCGCCACTTCCGCGGCTTCCGGCCACCCACCCGTGGCCCTTGCCACTTCCGCGGCGCCCGCGGCCGCCGTGCCGGCCGCCGAACTAACCCTTCCGCAGACCCTTGGCAGCCCGGCCGAACAGCTTGCCGCACTCGCCGCCACGGTCCAGACATGGCCGCCAATCCGCAGCCTCGGCACCCTGCGCGACATGATGGTGTTTTCCTCCGGCAACCCTGCCGCGCGCGTGATGCTGGTGGGCGAGGCACCAAGCCACCACGACGAGACCCGCGGCCTGCCATTCTGTGGGCCAGTCGGCGAGAAGCTAACTGCCATCCTCAAGGCCATGGGACTCTCGCGCGAGCAGGTCTATCTCTCTAACATCGTGAAGTTCCGTCCCGCATCGCCGGGCCAGACGATCAGCAGCCGCAAGCCGAGCGCAGAGGAACTTGCCGCCAGCCTGCCGGTCTTGTTCGAGGAAATCCGCATCGTCGCTCCGGAGGTCATCGTCGCCTTTGGCGCCACCGCCGCGGAGGTCCTGCTCAAGTCACGCGCCAGCGTCGATGCCCTCAGTGGCACGTGGCAGCAGCTGGACGCCATTCCCGTGCGCGCCACATTCCACCCCAGCGAGTTGCTCCATGGCGACGAGGCCATTGGCATCAAGCGTCGGCTCTGGGAGGACATGCTTGCCGTCATGGAAAAGCTCAACCTACCGATCTCCGCCAAACAGCGCGGGTTCTTCCAGAAGCCCTAACAGGCACATCCGACTTTCTCTTCCAATCCTATGTCCCATCCATTCCTCGAAGATCATTTCCACATCCGCTGGTCCACGCTCACTCCCGAGCATGTGGCAGGGGACATCACCGCGGCGCTGCAACTTGCCGGCGAGAACCTCGAGGAGCTCTTCAGCCAGAAGCCGGACACCCTCACCTACGAGAACACCTTCGGGGCCCTGGAGGATGCCACTGACCTGCTCGACCACAGCTGGGGCCGCCTCAACCACCTTGACTCCGTGAACGACAACCCGGCACAGCGTGCCGCGCTCAACGCGATGCTCCCGGCCGTCTCGGAGTTCTACGCGTCCATTCCGCTCAACCCGCGCCTCTGGGCGGTCCTCAAGGCCTTTGCCGAGTCGCCTGCCGCGCAGGCCCTTGGGCCGGTCCACAAGCGCTACGTCGAGGAGACGGTGCTCGATTTCCAACAGGCTGGCGCCGACCTTGCGCCGGAGAAAAAGGAGCGCGTCGCGGCCATCCAGGCCGAGCTTTCCCAGGTGACCAAGCAATATTCGGAGAACGTCCTGGATTCGACCAACGCGTGGGAGATGGTCATCGATGACCCGGCGCTGCTAGAGGGCCTGCCCGCCTCGGCGCGCGAGGCCGCCCTGGCAGACGCAGTCAACAAGGGCATCGCCACCGAGGAGGAGCCAAAATGGCGCTTCACCCTG
>JBILQA010000131.1:0-7564 GCA_044373535.1 Akkermansiaceae bacterium
GGGCCGGCTTGGCGGCGCGTTCCAGGCAATGAACCGCGCGCCGCAGGTGGCGCAGGTGGCGGGGCGCAAGGCTGTCGTCTTTGAGCACGCGCCGTGGCTGCTGCCACTGGACTACGAGACGATGGTGTCGGATTTCCACATGCCCAAGCAGGTCATTGGCGGGGAGCCGATCACGGTGGTCGCGTGGGTGCGCAACGCGGGCGCGCCGATTGAGCGCGAGACGTTCTTTTCCTGGAGCGCAAAGGACTGCGGGGAGTTGGACGGGCCGGATTTCAGCTACGGCGCGTATGAGGCGATGCAGTGGTACAGCGAGAAGATGCAGTTCCCCCGCGCGCGTTTCCCGAAGCTCTACGAGTGGCAGCAACTTGCATTTGTTATCACGCCCAGCGGCAGCCGCTGTGAGATGAAGATCTTCGTCAATGGCGAGCTAACAGCCACAAAGCAGGTGAACAAGCCGGCTGACAAGTTTCTAACAAACAACCTGGCCTTCCTCGGGTGCGCCTGGGAGGCGTGGTGGGGTGGCCAGTGGGCGCCGCGGCCGTCGCGGCCGTACAGTGGCGCGATCGCCGGCCTGCAGGTGTTTGGGCGTGGCCTGAGCCAGGAGGAGATCCGCAAGCTCGACCTCAACGATGCGGCCTATGCGCCGGTGCCGGGGCATATTTCCCACGAGGCGACGCCGGCAAGCAAGCTGAGCTGGAAGTCCGGTGCGGCAACTAACACGGGTGGCTACAAGGTGTATTTCGGCACCGAGCGCGAGCTGGTAGACAAACGCGATGCGAAGGTACTGCGCACGCCCACGGCGGTGGCGGGCGCGAGCTTTGACCCGGGCGCCCTGGAGGTGGGGCGGACGTATTACTGGCGGGTGGACCAGGAGGGTGCCAAGAGCGCCTCGGCGGTGTGGTCCTTCACGGTGGCCAGCGGCGGGGCTGCGGTGCCGTTTCCGGCCGACAAGAGCGCGCATGTGATGACGGTCCACGAGCGGCTGGCATGGACGCCCAATCCGGAAGCCACCGCCCAGGTGCTGCATTTTGGCAGCGACCGCGCGGCGGTGTTAGCCGGCAAGGCGGCCAGCGCGAAACTCCGCGGCGACGCCGACGAGGCGTTCATCCCCGTCGACGTGAAGCTCGAGAAGCTTGAGCCGGCGACAACCTACTACTGGCGCGTCGAGCAGGTCGGGGTGGCGGGTGCGGACGCGGCAGCCGGACTGTGGTCGTTCACGACCGGGAAGTACGACCTGGCTTTTGACGGATTTGTCAGCGAGCCGTTCCCGAAATCGATTCCACAGGATGGGTTCTACGACCGCCTGATGGATCTCGACGGCTATCCGATCATCAGCCCGCCGGGGAACCACGACCTGCACCTGCGCGCTTCGCGGCATGCGCTTTTCAAACTGTTTGATAACCGGCCCGACCTGGTGACCACCCTGCAGGGGTCCAACTCGGCAACCCACCTGGCGAGCAAGCTGCACCGCGCATGGGGCTGGAGTCCTTTTGTGTGCAGCTCATACGGCGAAGGCGAGGCGATCCTGCGCGAGGGCGCTATCCTGCTCCACGAGACCGGCCACCAGTTCCACATGCAGGGAGCGGAAATGTTGGACAGCGAATTCCGTGACAAATTAGGCGAGGCGTTCACCACCGGGCGGCGCGAGGGACTGTGGGCCGGCGACTACGGCGGCAACAACATGTGGGAGTGCGTGGCGGTGTGCGCGAGCTGGTGGACCAACGACATGGCCCAGGACGAGGGCGACATGCGCACCCGCGAGGTGCTGCGCCTCAACGACCCGCGCCTCCACAACCTGCTCGCTGGGTACTGGTCCGGTGACACCATCGTGGAACTCGATCCGACCGCTCAGGCCGACGTTGCCGCTGACGGGACGCTGCGCGCGTGGGGTAACCGCGGCGGCATCGAGTATTTCCGCCCTAACGGCGGCTGGCGTTTCTATCAGCGCTCGACCGGTGGCTTCACCCCGGCGGCAGGCGCTCCGAAGCAAGTCAGCGTCGACGGCGTGGCGGCAATTGGCTTGGCCGCGGGCGACAAGCTTGCGTGGGACAAGAAGACATGGGACTCGCTGGATGGCGCGCGGCCGTGGGCGGTCGAGGCGTGGCTCAACGCCGCGGCGGGAGCCGCCGGCGAGCAGACGGTGGTCGCTTGGGGGCCGGCCGGTGCGGGCGGCATGGAGTTGAAGTGGGGCGCGGCCAAGCACGGACCCGGCTGGCACCAGGTGGTGTGGGTCTACACCGGCACGGAGCTGCAGGTGTTTGTCGACGGGGTTTTGGAGAGCAAGACGGCGCAGGTTCTGGCGCTGGCCAAGGAGGCGAGCATCAGCGTGGGTGGCGGGTTTGCCGGGGCTGTCGGCCATCTGCGGATTTACAACAACCTGATGGGCGCGCTGAAGATTGCCCAACTGTTTGCCAAGGATTCACCCGCCTACCAGCGTGACCGCCTGGCGGTGGCCGGGCGGCTTGCGGTCAACCTGGACGCGCGCTTGTTAGCGCCGCCGCATGACGTGACCACTTCGGTGTTTTTCCCCAAGGAGCTCAACAAGCCGTGGCTGCGCAGCTGGGTGAACCGCGGGGTGTTAGGTGGAAAGTTGTTCAACGATGCGAGCGGCAACGAGACGAGCCAGCCCCTGGTTGGGGTGGTGCACGGGGTGGAGGCGTTGTCATTCAATGGGACAAGCCGGATGATCAGCGACTTCCGTGGCCGCGGCCTGAGCGGTGGCAGCGTTGAGATGTGGGCCTATGTTGAGAAGGGCTCGGAGGGCGCAACGGTGATGCAGTGGGGTCCATGGGGTGTGCCTGCCAGCGTGATTCCCGCTGGCGGCTGGCACCACGTGGTGGCGGTCTTTGACAAGGCGGCGACGCGCGTTTATGTCGACGGCAAGGAAAAGGCGGCCGCGGCCATTCCGACCAGTCCGGGCGAGGCTGACCATCTGGTGGTGGGTGCCGGTGCGGGCGTGCCGCTCAACAACGGGCTGCGCGGGGCGATCGCCTGGCTGCGCGTTCACGAGGGGATTCTGGATGCCGCCAAGGTGGCCAGCAACGGCAGCCTGAGCACTCTGGCACGCGCCCAGGTCGCCAGCCCGGCGCCGGGGAGCACGGCGGTCGCCGAGCGCCAGCCCGCACTTGGGTGGCAGAGCGGGATCCCGAGCGTAACGGCGGATGTTTACCTCGGCGCCGACGCGGCCGCGGTGGCCGCGGCGGACCGCAAGAGCCCGCTCTATCTGGGCGCGAAGAAGCCCGGCGAACTGCGCCCGACCTTGAAGCCGGGCACCCGTTATTTCTGGCGGGTGGACACGCTTGATCAGGGCGGCAAAGTCCTGGCCGCCGGTGAGGTTTGGGATTTCCAGGTCGCCGCAGGCGCCGTCGTCAATCTCGACGCCGCCGCGCTGGGCGCCGGCCCGCTCCAACAGTGGGCTAACACCGGCACCGCCGGCGGAGGGTTCGCCCCCGGCAGCGAGCGCGACACTTGGCAGCCCGAGGTGGTTTCCAAACTTGGCGTCAAGGGTGTGGACTTTTCCGGCAGGAAGTCGCTGGTATCATCCTTCCCGGCACCGGACGCATTATTGGGAGGCGGGCCGTTCACCGTGGTGGTGCGCGCGTTCTGCACCGACACGCGGGGCCTTGAGCGCGAGCAGACGATGTTCGGCTGGGGTCGGCGGCCGCAGGGGCGGGCCGAGTTTTGTTGGGGGACGCATCCGCAGAAGGGCGCGTTTGCCGGCGGTCCTAACATCGAGTTCGGCTACAAGGGCCCGGCCACCGAGAATGACCGGATGAAGCACAACGCGCCGGTGTTGGACGGGTGGCGGCACATTGCCTACACGTACGACCCGGCCAAGAAGGAGCTCAAGATCTATGTCGACGGGGTGCTTAACCGCAGCGAGACGGTGGAGCTGAAGATTCCCGCCGGGGAGTTGATCTGCCTGGGCGGGCTGCGCACGGCGAAGTTGGCCGACAACCCGTTTGCCGGCCTCATCGGCGAGCTGGCGATTGCCCCGCACGCGCTGAGCGCCGAGCAAATCGCCCACCTCGCCAAGGGCAGCGACCTCCCGCCGCAGGTCGGTTGGCTCGTCCAACTGGATGCCACCGCGCTGCCGGAAGGACGCCTGGCCAGCTGGGCTAACAAAGGAAAGTTGGGCGGCCAGTTCGGGCTCGTCGAGGAGGTGCTTGAGGCGCCCAAGGTGGAGGAGGTTGCCGGGCGCAAGGCGGTGACCTTCAATGGCCGGACCAACTTCCTGAAGTCCAGCGTGAACACTCCGCCAAGCGTGACCGGCGACCGTCCGGTGAGCGTCGAGGCGTGGGTCTACAACCCGGGCCTCGGGGACGCGGAGACGATCCTTGGCCTCGCGCCCCAGGTGGCGATGAAGTCCTACCTGCACGAGTCGGTCAATCGCGCGGCTAACTTCAACTATGGCAATGCCAAGGACAGCGAGCGCGACAGCCGCCCGGGGTTGTTCAGCACCGGCACGTCGACCCGCAACATCGGGTGGAAGACCGAGGCGCCAGAGCCTAACAAGTGGGTCCACCTAGCCTGGGTCTCAAGCGGCGGCTACCGCGGGAGCTTCAAGGTCTATCAGAATGGCAAGCTTGTCGCCGAGCGCGCGTTCTACACGACGGACACGATCGGCGGCTTCCCGATGTACCTCGGGGCTGCCTGGAACACCGCGCGCGGCACGATGAGCCCGTTCTCAGGATCGCTGGCGCGCCTGCAGGTGTTTGACTACGCCCGCACGCCCGAGGAGATCGCCGCGGCGGCGGCAAAGTGAGGGCCAGCAACTAACCTGTTAAAGTCGGCCGCGCTCCGTGGGGGGCGCGGCTTTTTTCCACCTAGCAATTCGATTTGCCACCCGGCCGCGCCGGGAACCAAGCGCCATGAGCTCCGCCGCCTTGATTTTCCCGCACCAGTTGTTTGCGCAGCATCCGGCGCTGGCGCCGGGACGCCGGGTTGTGCTGGTGCAGGACGGGTTGTTTTTCGGGGGCGACAGGCATTTCCCGCTGTCCTTCCACAAGCAAAAGCTCGTCCTCCACCGGGCATCGATGCTGGCGTATGCCGATGAGTTGCGTGCGGCAGGCCACGCGGTCGAGCTAACTGATAGTTACCGGCAGGCGCTGCCCGCCGGGCTAACCGAGCTGCACCTGGCCGAGCCGCACGATTTCCTGGTGGAGAGGCGGCTGCGGCGCTTTGCGCAGGCGCGTGGGATCGCGCTGCGGATCCATCCGAGCCCGGCGTTCCTTTCACCGCCGGAGTTTTTGGACGAGCACATTGGCCGGCGCAAGAAGCCGTTCATGGCTACCTTCTATCAGGCGCAGCGCAAGCGCATGGGCATCTTGGTTGACGCCGATGGCAACCCGGAAGGCGGGCAGTGGTCGTTTGACGAGGAGAACCGGAAGAAGCTGCCGAAGGGCCACACACCGCCCGCGGCGCCAGTCGCGGCGGGCAACCGGTATGTCGAGGAGGCCATCGCCTGGGTGGAGGAGAAGTTCCCCGGCAACCCGGGAAGCACGAAGGATTTCCGCTACCCGGTCACCCGCGCGGACGCGAGGGCGTGGCTGGTAGAATTCATTGCCGCGCGCTTTACCGACTTTGGCGCCTACGAGGATGCGATCTCCACGCGCCACGCATTCATCAACCACTCGGTGCTGACGCCCGCGCTCAACATCGGCCTGCTGACGCCGCGGGAGGTCGTCGCCGCCGCCATGGCCGCGCGCGGCCGGGTTCCCATCAACTCGTTGGAGGGTTTTATCCGCCAGGTCATCGGCTGGCGCGAGTTCATGCACGGGATTTACCGGCACCGCGGCAGCGCGATCCGCAACCCCAACTTTTTCGAGCATACCCGTCCGATCCCTCAATCCTTCTACGCCGGGACCACGGGCATCCCGCCGATCGACCGCATCATCCGGCAACTCCACGACGAAGCATACTGCCACCACATCGAGCGGCTGATGGTGCTGGGCAACTTCATGCTCCTCTGCCGCTTTGACCCGGCCGCCGTCTACAGGTGGTTCATGGAGTTTTTCATCGACGCCTACGACTGGGTGATGGTCCCCAACATCTTCGGCATGTCGCAGTTCGCCGACGGCGGAACCTTCACGACCAAGCCGTATATCTCCGGCTCCAACTACGTGCTGAAAATGTCCGACGAGCGGCCCGGCCCGTGGACCGAGACCTGGGACGCCCTGTTCTGGACCTTTGTGGCGGACCACGACGCGCTGTTCCTCAAAAACCCGCGCTCCTCGATGATGGCCAGGACCTGGCACCGGTTTGCGGCCGCGAAGCAAGACCACCTGCGCGAGGTCGCCCGGCTGTTCCTGCAGGGGCTGGACGGCGATTTGTCATCGCGATGACACGGATTTCATGACGGGAGGATCTGCCCACCTTGGCGGTTAAAAAACCTCCGGAGATTGCGCCAGCGGCTCGGGTGAAGTAGTAGTTACATCCATGGATGCTGCGATTCTTCGATCAGAGGCCCTCCGGCTCCCGGAGAGGGAGCGCGCTTTGCTTGCCGATACCTTGCTTGCGAGCCTCTCGCTCACGACCGAAGCGGTTCAGGATGCCTGGGTCCAGGAGGCCGACGAGCGCATGGCGGAGTTCCTGGCTGGACGGATGGAGGCCATTGACGGCGATGAGGTGATGGCGTCACTTCGGGCACGATTTCCACAATGAAGCTGCGCTTCCTTAGCGCGGCCCGCGCCGAGCTAGTCCAGGCGGCCGAGTTCTACGATGACCCGGGTGACAGGCCTCGGCGCCGACTTCCTGGTGGAGGTGGATGCGGCGTTAGCCCGGGTGATTAAGTTCCCTCAGGCATGGAAACAAATATCGCGGCAGTTTCGCGGCTGCCCCCTGCGGCGATTCCCATTCACTCTGATCTACACGATTCTTGAGGGGGACGAGATTTTGATTCTCTCGGTCTTTCACCAAAGCCGGCAGCCGGGTTCTTGGCGCAAGAATCTCTAAGGTGGCTGAAACTTGTTGGGCGGAAGCCACAACCCGAGCTTCCTCACTCAGCGGTTGAGAGAAATCCCAACAAAAAGGCCGCACCCCCAGTTAGGGTGCGGCCTTGGGCAATTTTATCTGCTAGCTGCTAGAATCAGCCGCGCAGCGTCCACTCCGGCAGGCGGATGATTTCGCCGCCCTTGAGTGCTGACTCGTGGGCGAGGATGCCGGTGCAGGTGATGTTGGCGCTTTCGACGGCGTTCGGATAGGCGTCGACGGTGGTCTTGAGCATCTCGACGAAGCGGTGGGCAAGGTGCGGGTGGCTTCCGCCGTGGCCGCCGCCCTGGGTGAAGGAGAGGTGGTCGCCGCCCTCGTCGCCGCCATAAACGCCGCCGGTGGTGAAGGCTTGGATTTCCTTTGGCAGGTAGTGGGCGAAGTCCGGGCTTTCGACTTCCTCGGGGATTTCCGGTTCGGGCTTCTTGGCGGTGTGGATGACCAGCGGCTGGCCTTCGATGAGCGGCCACTCGACCGACTTGCGGTCGCCGTAGACTTCGAAGCTCTCGCGGTACTGGCGCGCGACGTCAAACAGCGAGCGGTGCAGCTGGGCTGATAGATCGCTGTCCTTGAACTT
>JBILQA010000132.1:0-7521 GCA_044373535.1 Akkermansiaceae bacterium
GCGGTGTTTTCCCATGAGGTTGGGGCGATCAAGCCGGACGAGCGGATCTACCGGCACGCCATCGAGCGCTTCCAGCTAGTGCCCGCCGAGACGATCTACATTGACGACCTGGCGGCCAACATCGCCACCGGTGAGCGGCTCGGGTTGCAGGCGTTCCGCTATGACCTCGGTCAGCACCAGGCGCTGCTCGACTGGCTCGCGCCGCGGCTGGCCGCTTGCCCGGCAGACTAAACGCCGCTCACGAAGAGATTGCGGATGAAATCCCGGATGTTCGCGTCGGCGCCGGGATTATCGGCCGCGTTATTGATGGCGTTGAAAGCCTCGGCAGCTGGATCGGCTTCGACTTTCTGTAGAACGTCGCTAACCCCGTCGCCATTCAGATCGGCGCCAATGCCGCCGTTGAAGGGCAAATCCCAAGCCGCCGTTAGAGTGATGGACTTGGCATTCAGATTGAAGTTGGCCGGCAGCGGGCCATAGGTTTTCTCAAAGTCATAACCCGCTTCGCCCTGCTCGCCATAACGCAGTCCAATCCCATCCTTGGTGATGGTCACTTTGAAGGACATCGTGACGTTTGCGGGGACACCAACGCCCGCTGGGACGGGATCGCCATCACCCACCTTGACGAAAACATCCCAGGTGCCGGGTTCGCTTCCAGGCTTGAGGGAAATGGTGACGGCAGGATTGTCACTGTCATCGCCGACCTTAAAGCTCACCACCGCATTGGGGTCATTGTTATCCGGCATGGCGGCATCAAAGCTGATAGCCTTTGGCCCGGAAGGGCACGGGCTGGAATCAACTTTCTTGCCAGAGTCGGATTTCGGAGCTGGCGGGGCATTCGGATCGGGCGCGGCGTCCTGAGCCATGGCGGGCGTTGCGCCGATGAGCAACAAAAGGCTCCAGACAAGCAGGACCCGGGATGAAAAGATTGCGCTCATGCAGCAGCGAGGTTGGCCTTTCAGGCACCCCGGGTCAAGCGTGGAAACAAGCCTCAGCGCTGGCGCTTCGGGACGGGGATCCCAAGGCGCCGGGCAAGGTTAGGGTAGCGGCGCGCCAGCTGGACAACCTGCCCCTCGGTGGCGGTCGTCCAGCTCGGTGCGCCCGCCGGCGGCGGAGCCGCGCGGCTGTCCAGGCTGGCCGCCTGCCTGCGTGCGACCCGGCAGGTCTCGGCGGCATGGTACGAGCTGCGTGGCGCCCAAGTGGCCGCCTGACGCATCGTTTGCTTGATGCCCGTCGGAGTGAGGGCGCGCTCGAGGGCGAATGCCTGGCGGGTGGCGTTCAACTCGCCGGGCAGATCGATGATTGAGACGCCGCGGAGGAAATGCAGCTGCTCATCCATGGGGACAACCGTGAGCGCCTCGGCGATGAGCTGGCGGACCTCCGCGCTGCTAGCCGGCGGCGGCTCGCCTTTGGCCTTGGCCTCCACCCTGGCGCGCGAAATGGCAACCGCCCGCTGCACTGCGCGCCTCCCCGCGGTTGTCGCGGGGCCCATGGCGGTTGATCGCTCGGCGAAGGCCAGCGCCAGCCCGAGGGCGAGCACCGCAAGCCCGCCAAGGCGGAAAATCCACGCTCGCCCGCGGCCTTGCCGGCCGGGGAGACTCCGCAGCGAGAGCCCCAGCAGCAGCGCGCCACTCCACGCCAGCGGCACCCGGTGGCCGGGCACATCCGCCAAACTATGCAGGACAAGCACCAGCGCGGCGACCAAACAGGCGGCCCGCAACGCCCGCGCCTGCCCGTCACCAAGCCCGCGGACGCTTGCCACCGCGGCGATGCCGATGATGCCGGCCAGCGCGATGGCCGCCGGGATACCCGCCTCGGCGGCCAACCAGAGCCAGTCGCTCTCCGGATGGAGGTGGGTGAGGCCCTGCGCGTTGGCCGAGCGCTCGCGGTATTGCGGGAAGACAAAGACAAATTGTCCGGGGCCAAAACCGGTCCACGGCCGCTGGCGGATCATCGCTGCGGTGTCGAGCCACGTCGGGACGCGGAAATCCAGCGCCTCAAGGCGGGACTCCGCGCCGAGCGCCTTTGAGCGGCGCAGGGTCTCATTGAGGCGCTGCTTGACGGCGGGTTCGGCAATCAGAAACCCGCCGACAGCCGCGATGGCGAGCATCAGCACCGCCCGCCGCCCGTTGCGGCCCAGATAGCGCGGCCCCAGCAGCGCCAGCCACAGCAGCGCGCCGCTGACAATCAATACCACTCCCGCCCGGCTCAGCGACCAGCCGAGCAGCGCCCACAGGGTGATGATCGTCGCCGCCGCCGCCAGGGTGATCGCCCCGCCGCGCTTTTCGCGCATCGCCTGGACCAAGCAGCCGAGGCTAACGAGGGACCCCATGGCCAGCAGCGTGGCGTTGTGGTTGCGGTTGGGGAAAAACCCGTAGGCCAGCGCGTTGTCGACGTTGCGCGCCAAGCCAGGGAAGACCATGGCAAGCAGCGCCGCGCCTGCCACCCCCAGCGCAAATGCCATCGCCGTGACCCGCAGCCCACCCGGCGAGGCGCGCTGGCTGACAATCCACAATCCGACGATGAGCGTGGCGAGGAAAACCATCCCCATCTCGCCTGACACCTGCGGCTGCGCGCTGACGTGCTTGCCAAGGTCGAGCCCTAGCTCGCCAACGTGAGCGCGCCACCCGAGGGCTGGAAACCACGCGTCGGGCAGAAACGCCCCACCCAGACACAGCGTGAAGACCAGCGCCAACACCCAGACACCCCGCGGCAGCGACCCCGCCGGCGGAAACACCACCATCAGCACGCCCGCCAAACAAAACAGCACCGCCTGCGCCGATCCCCACGACGCCTGCGCACCCGCTACCCCCAACCCCAATAACCCGACAAACAGCAAAAACACCACCCGCGGCGTACTGTTCACCTGATGCCCGTCCCCGGCACTATCGTGGTCTTCCGCATCCATGCACTTCCTGCTGCCCCCCTGTCTATTCCAGACTCCCATCCCCCCGGAAAGGGGAAAATCACCGCCCCGCCCGCGCATCGCCCGCGCATGGACCCGCGTATGGACCCGGTAGGGCGTGGGCTCCCGCCCCGCCCGCGCAACCGGCGGTTCCGCAATCCACTTGACCAATGGACCCGGGCATGGCGGCAATTAGGGCGGATGGATGGCGCACTGGAGAAAGCACGCGGTGAATCGCCGCGGGATGCCTGGGAGCTGGGGTTTTTCTGGCTCTGGCTGGCGCTGGCGTGGAGCCAGGTATTTTTTGCGGCAAGTTATTCATGGCGCTTTGCTGAATATTACGACCACGGGTGGTTTGTCCCCCCGCTGGCCGGGTTGATGTTTTGGCGGCGGATTCGCTCCCTGGGTCCGGCCACCGGGGCGAGGATGATTCCGCTCTGGCTATTGCTGGGACTCATCTTGGTGTGCGCGGTGGTCTTTCTCCCGGCGCGGGTGCTCGGCCGGGTCGATCCGCGCTGGACGCTGCCGCTTTGGGCGCTCGGGCTGAGCACGGCGGCTCTCACCCACGTATTTGTCGGGCGTGGCTGGGGCTGGCGCGCCAGCCTGCGCCTGGTCCCGTGCACTATGCTTGCCCTGTGTGCGCTCGCCTTACCCACGGCGCTTGAGCGCGTTTTGGTCACCAGCTTGACCCAACTGGTGCTCGCGGCCACCCAGGGAGTGCTGGAGATTTTCGGGATGCCCGTCGAGGTGCTTGGTGACCGCCTGCTGGTCAATGGCATGGATGTCACCGTGACGAAGGGCTGCAGCGGGATCCGCTCGGGCAACGCCTTCTTGATGGCCGCCTTGTTTTTCGGCGAGTGGATGAACCTCACCGTGGCGCGCCGCATCTGGATGCTGGGTCTGGCGCTGGTGGCCGCCTGGGCGGTCAATGTCGGCCGGGCCACGACCCTGGCGGTGCTGCGATTCCGCGGCGGATCCGAGGCGATGGAGGCCTGGCATGACAATGTCGGCTTTGGCGCCTACATCCTTGGATCTTTGTTGTTGCTGGCCATCTCGGCACAGCTGGAGAAATCCCAGCGCCATCCGCGCGCACGGGTGCAAACCACCAGCCACAGCGCGCCATGAAGCGAGCATCCGCTCAGCCAGCCGCCGCCAAGCCGTCTGGCATGCGCAAGACGACGCATCTCGTCGCCATCGCCGCGCTTTTGGCCATCCCCGCGGCCGATGCGCTGGCTGCCTGGTGGATGCGGCCAAGCGATCATGCCCGCGACCAACCGCCGCCCGCATGGGTCGAGGTGCGGCGCCGGCCGGAATTCACCAACCAGCCGGCCAAGACGCTCGACCTCGTCGTGCGCACCTTGCACTGCAGCTACGGCTGGATGGGCACCCTGCCGGCCGACAACGGTGGGCCCGCCATCCACCTCAGCTGGTTTGAATGGCGCGACACGGATACGCCAAGCACCCTCGCGGCCTTCCAGCACCTCCCGGAGGAATGCATGGGCAGTGCTGGCATTCCCCTCGAGAAGATTCTCGCCCCGCGCCGTTTCCAGTCCGATCAGGGCGAACTGGTTTTTGACGTCACCCGCTTCCGCAGCTCCGGCGGCGGTCCCGCGGTGCACGTCTACAAGGCCGTCTGGGTGGCCGGATTCCAAAACCTCAACCTGCGCGACGCAGGCTTCGGCAACACCGACAACCCGGTTCGGCGCCTGCGCTTCAAAGCGGCCCTCACCCGCTTCCGCCCGCCCCGCGCCTGCGTCCTGATGGCCAGCATCACCGGCATGCCCACCGAAAGCCTCGCGTGGGATGCCTTCCGCCAAAACGTCCTCGACCCGGAAGTCCATCGCAGATAATTCAGAGCGCTCGAAGCTGGGAAGCAGATAGAAGATAGGATGCCAGAAACAGGAAAACAGAATCAACGCCGAGTGGATCACGGAAACTTCCCTGATCTTTCCATGAACATTCGCAACGGGATCAAATTTTGGCTGCGCCGCCCGCTGTGGCTGCGCGCGATATCGATTCTCACCATCGCGGTGATGGTGGCCGGCATTGGCTACCTGAGCGTCCCGCGGGTGCGCGCCATCCTGCGTGACCGGCAAGCCAAGGAGAACATGGCCGAGGCACGCGAGGCCCTGAAGCTGCGCCGCTACCCGCAAGCCCGCGCCGCCGCCATGGACGTTTTGCGCGCCGGATTCAACAATCCCGAGGCCGCCCTCATCGTGCTTGAATCCATGGAAAACCTCAGCGACCCGCGGCTCATCGAGGTTGCCGTGCTGGTTCTCCTCTCGGAAAGCCAGCCGCGCGCCGACCGGCTCCATGCTTGGGAGATTTGCTGCCGCGAGGGGCCCATGGGCATCGTGACCCAAGCGCTCCCGATGCTCGCCGAGAAAGACCGTGATGCCGAGGATTTCCGCCTCCCGCTGGCCGATCGCCTCATCATGGAGCGGATTTTCCCGGATGCCCTGAAGGTCATCGGTATCAGCGATGACGACGAAAAGGTCGAGCTCCCGATCCAGTGGGAGGAGCGCCTTGTGAAGCTGCTCATCACCATGGGCACCGCGGATTCCACCCGCCTCGCCCAGCAGCGCATCGCCCTGCGCCTTGCCAGCAATCCGCAGGAGGCCGCACGGCTGCTGCCCCTCACCGATGAGATTCCCTTCCGCCAGCTCATCACCCAGTTCCACGATGCGCTCAGCGCCGCCGCGCCGTCCGCTGGCGAGGAGGTCGACGCCCACCTGCGCCGCCTCCGCACAGAGGCCGCCATCTGGATGATCCGCCAGGACGACCTCATCACTGAGCTCCTCAGCGTGCCTGCCGACCCGCTCACCCTCGCCCACTGGGCGCTGCTTTGCGATCGCCCGCAGAAGGCCGCCGACCTCATCCCCGCCGAGATCGCCGCCGCCGACCTGCGCGCCTTCGGCCTGCGCGCCGAGGCGCTGCGCCGCCTGGGCGACTGGACCGCTTTGCTCGCCACCCTGGAGGCCGCTCCGGATGGCGTCGTGGAGGCCGAGATTCAAGTGGATGTGGCTGCCGTTTGCGAGCACCTCGGCGACCGCACCGGGGTCAACCACGCCAGCGAGGAGGCCATCATCATTGCACGGCTTGCCAGCGAAACCCAGTCCATGGTCCGCCTGGCCAAATATGCGGAAAAACGCAACCTCCCGATCATCGCCCGCAACGCCTGGGTGGAAGCCGCCAAGCGCGGCGTCGGACCCATGCCCCTCTACGAGCGCCTGCGCCCGATGATCGGCGAGCTCGAGGCCGAGCGCCGCGAGGAGGAACTCGGCATCCTCGTCATGGCCTACCGCCGCATCGAGCCTAACAACCCCGTCGTCATGGTTCACCACCATTACATTGCCCTCCTGCGCGGCCTCCTGACCCCGCAGCTTGCCCAAAACAACCTCCGCCCGCTGGTCGAAAAATCCCCCGGCTTCCTGCCCGCGCGCATGACCCTCGTCTTCGCCGGCCTCCTTGACTCCCTGCCTCCCGCGGATCTCCTTGCCCTGCTTGACGACGCCAATCTCGATTGGGCCACCACCTCGCCACCCAACCGCGCCCTGCGCGGACTTGCCCTCGCCGCCGACGGCCGCATTGATGAGGCCAACGCCATCCTTGACTCCATCCCTTGGGAAACCCTCCTGCCCTCAGAAATCCGCATCTTCCAAGGCCTCCGCCGACAGTTCCTCAACCAGTCCACTCCCGTCGACATCGAGGCCCTCATGCCCAAAAACCGACCCCTCGGCGACGACCCGGACATCAACGCCTTCCTCCCGAAAATCCGCAAATCCGAAGACCTCCCCAACATCGACCACCTCCTCCCGAAAAAATTCGTCCCCACCGAGGACCAAGAACCGCCCAAGCCCAAGTAAGGGCAGCGTTGAAACGCGCCAGAAGGCCCGGTTGTTCCTGCAAATCTTGCGGATTCCGCTCCGTGCCCCCTGCCTTTCCGGGTGCTCTCCCACCCGTTTCCCGCGCTTTTTCAGGCACCTTTGCGCCCTTTTCGCGGCTTTTCGCGGCCCCCGTGGAGGCGGAGCAACTTGCCTGCGGTCAGTGACTTGCAACTTTTTCATGGCGTCCTTTCGCGGCGTGCACAAGGACTTTCGCAATTTCGACCAAGGCTGATATTGCACGCGGCCTGAAAATCTTGCAGCGCCCCTGCAAGTTTTGCATTCCGCCTGGGCACCCACGACCGAGTTCCTTACCGCGAGCCACCATGAAACTCTTCATCCACCGCCTTCGGTCCCGCCACGCGTTCCGGATTGCCACTGCCCTGCTAGTGCTCGGAGCGGGTGCCGCAAGGACTGAGGCGACGACCTACTATTGGGACGTGAACGGCACGGGGACATCGGGCTTCGGGACGATCACGGGAGCTTGGAACACCGGATCATTTTGGAACACGAGCAGCACGGGCACCACTGGTGGGACTACGGTTGCCAGTCCAACCAACGCAGATGATTTGATCATCAGCGGAGGGACCACCGGAACAATCACCGTGACCGGGACCAAGAACGCCAGCAGCATCACGTTCAGTCCCAACGTGGCAGTCACTCTGAGCGGTGGCACGGCGGTGAATATTGGGGGAACCGGCACGAAGTCGGGCATTTTTGCGGCCAATAGCGCCG
>JBILQA010000133.1:0-7504 GCA_044373535.1 Akkermansiaceae bacterium
GACAAAAAACGCGTTGAGAAACAAGAAGAACCCAATCCCCAGAAGATACAGCAGCGTCTTGCCCAGCGTCAGCTCTGGCTCCGCGACCGGCAAAACCGCCAGCAAATCCACCCCCAGCGACAATCCAATCATCTCTGCGCCCCCCCACACGAGAACACGCGGCACGATCGCTCGGGACCGTCCGCGTTGTCAGATTCGTTTTCTTCCGTTGGCATCAGCAAGGTACGCGCCCGGGAATGGATCCGGACCGCGACCAATATAGCGCCCGTTGGGCCCTTCTTACCAGCTCGACTTCGTCACGCCGGGAATCATCCCATGCGAGGCAAGGTCGCGGAAGGCAATACGTGAAAGGCGGAAACGGCGCAAAAACGCGCGGCGACGGCCAGTGACCTCGCAGCGATTGACCAAACGGGTTGGGCTCGCGTTGCGCGGCAACATGCTCAGACCGATGTAGTCTTTCTCCGCCTTCAGCTTGTGGCGGAGGGCAGCGTACTTCTCAACGATCTTTTTCTTGCGCTCATTGCGAGCGATCCAGGACTTTTTGGCCATAGGCGGCGGTGATTTACCCGATACGCGCCGCGATGCAAGTGGAATCTGGTCCGCGGGCAGCGAAATGTTGCTCTCTAACTGCTGGGGCGGCGGTTCGGGACGGCTTTGGCCATCTGCTGCTGCCACTGCGGCGAGGCGGGCAACTCGTTGGGGCGGCAGATGATAATGCCCGCGCGGCTGGGTGACTCGGCCAGGTAGTCGCTAATCGGGCGGTCAAGGATGACGCAGCGGCCTTTATCGTACTCCGAAGTCGCGTGCATGAACCAGGCGCGCTCGCCGCGGCGCACGATGAGGCCAACGTGGGAGGTGTATGCGCCTGACGAACCACTGGTGATGGCGCAGATATCGCCGTCCTGAAGGCGGTTCTCGATCGCCCGGACCTTGTTGCGCGGGATGTGGTACACGGGTAGCGACGACACCCGCTTCTCCAGACGGGCCATTTCAGGGACCAGCGAGGGATTGTGGCGCAGGTAGCGGTGGCTTTTCCAGGCGCCGGCCATCTCGTTGACATCGCGGCGCATGCGCACCGCGCCCGGCAGCCCCCGGGTGATGTTGCTGGCCAGGCCACGGCGCTGGTTGTCGTGGAAGACTTCCTCGAGGTAGTGCATCCGGCTGTTGTACGACCCGGTGCAGCGCCCATTCCGATAGCGCTCGAGCTCAACCATGTGCAGGAGGTCCTCGGGCGCGTACGGGCCCGGCTTGTAAGCAAGCATACGGGCAAACCCGAGCGAACACTCATAAAATGTCCAGCAATCCTGCCCGTTCAGGTTGACCACCGGGGACTCGATGTGGTCGTCCACCTCCAGCGTGTAACTCGTGTAGGATGATCCAAGCATGGCGCGCCCAACGGTCGCCGTGCGCTGCGCCAACGGCAAGGCGCGCCATTCTTCGCGCTCAGCCCGCCCCACCAGGGCGTCAAACTTCTCGCGCCCCTTGAAAACAGTGCTCAGCGGCAACCGCGGCTTGCTCGGCGGCGTCACCGAGTGGCCAAACGACGTGCCAACCGCCTGCAACTCAAGCTTCGCCATCGGGCCCGCACCACTTCCACAGCTCGCAAAACAACACCCCAACGACAGCGCCAAGCCAATCGTCATCACTCGCCACGAAATCACCCTGCTCATCTCTTAAGCCTGCCAGATCCCCTTGCCTCGGGCAATCGGCGAATCCAACGCCATCCCTCAGCGGCCAAAATTTTCGCTGTGCATCGCCGCGCCGCCCAGTTCTTCTTGGCCATGTCCAACGCCCTGCCCTGCAGCCCCGCCGAACAAATCGACGGCCACCCCTACTTCCCGCGCCTTTGCGCCAAGGTCCGCCTGTTCGCCGATGGCACCCTGCGCGACGACCTCCACGCCAACCTCGGCACCGGCATGGACCTCTGGACCTGCCAGTTCTTTGGCGTCTCCTACGACGACCTTGCCGCCGTCGTGCGCGCCGGCGCCTCCGATGCCGAGGCCCTCGCCTGGGCCCGCGCCCAAGGCACCCCGCGCCCTCCCCACGAACTCGCTTGGTGGCGCGCGTTCATGATATCCCGCGGCTTCCGCGATGACATGGCCCCGCGCCTCGCCCTGCGCAAACACGAGGCCGGCCTCGACTCCCGCGACGATATCCAGACGTTCTTCGACTTCATCGACGCTGACGAGGGCCGCCTCTAGCAGGCCGCGCCAACCCAACAATCCATTCCAACATGTTCCACTATCAGGACCCCTTCCCGCTCGGGCCGGACACGACCGAGTACGAACTCCTAACCCGCGAGCATGTCAGCGGCGGCGAGTTTGACGGCGCGCCGGTCCTCAAGGTCGCTCCGCAGGCCCTGCGCCTGCTGGCCAACGAGGCAATCAAGGCAATCTCCTTCAAACTGCGCGCCAGCCACCTCGCCCAGGTCGCCGCCATCCTCGAGGACCCGGAGGCCTCGGAAAACGACCGCATGGTGGCCCTGATGCTGCTCAAGAACGCCGAGATCGCCGCCAAGGGCATCCTCCCCGCCTGCCAGGACACCGGCACGGCCATCGTCATGGGCAAAAAGGGCCAGCAGGTCTGGACCGGCGCCAACGACGCCGAGTGGCTATCCGCCGGAATCCACCAAACCTATCAGGAGGAAAACCTCCGCTACTCCCAAGCCGCACCGCTTGACCTCTTCGAGGAGGTCAACACCAAGACCAACCTGCCCGCCCAAATCGACCTCTACGCCACCGAGGGCGACGCCTACAAATTCCTCTTCATCACCAAGGGCGGCGGCTCGGCTAACAAAACCTATCTCTACCAGGAAACCAAGGCGCTACTCAACCCAAAGCGCCTCAAGGAGTTCTGCGTCGAGAAAATGCGCTCCCTCGGCACCGCCGCCTGCCCGCCCTACCATCTCGCTTTTGTCATCGGCGGCACCAGCGCGGAATCCTGCCTTAAGACCGTCAAGCTCGCCTCCACCCGCTACTATGACGCGCTGCCCACCAGCGGCAACGAGCATGGCAGGGCCTTCCGCGACATCGCGTTCGAGGCTGAACTGCTAGATGCGGCGCGGCAGATCGGCATCGGAGCGCAGTTTGGCGGCAAGTACTTTGCCCTCGACGTGCGGGTCATCCGCCTGCCGCGCCACGGCGCGTCGTGTCCGGTGGGCATTGGCGTTTCGTGCTCGGCCGACCGCCAAGCCAAGGCGAAGATCACCGCGGAGGGGGTTTTCCTCGAGAAACTTGAAACCGACCCCGGACGCTTTATCCCGGAGCGCTTCCGCGATTGGAAGTTCAAGGGCGTGGCCATCAACCTCGACGAGGGAATGGAGAAAACCCTCGCCACCCTGGCAAAGTATCCGGTCACCACCGCCCTTGCGCTCTCAGGCACCATCATCGTCGCGCGCGACGCCGCCCACGCCAAGCTCAAGGAGATCCTCGACGCCACCGGCGAATTGCCCGCCTACTTCAAGGACTTTCCCGTCTACTACGCCGGCCCGGCGAAAACCCCGGCAGGCCTGCCGTCCGGATCCTTCGGCCCAACCACCGCCGGACGCATGGACGCCTACGTTGCCGAGTTCCAACAAAATGGTGCCTCCATGGTGATGTTGGCCAAGGGCAACCGCTCCCAACAGGTCACCGATGCCTGCAAACTCCATGGTGGATTCTACCTCGGCTCCGCCGGCGGACCCGCCGCCCTGCTCGCCCAGGATCACATCAAAAGCCAGGAAGTCGTCGCCTTCCCGGAGCTCGGCATGGAGGCGGTCTGGAAAATCACCGTGGAAAATTTCCCCGCCTTCATCCTCGTCGACAACAAGGGCAACGACTTCTTCCAACAGATCAACTCGTGCCCGGTTTGTTAGCCTGGCCCGAGCCGTGACGCGCCGCTAGGTCAGGCTGCGCTCCGGCGTCTTCCAGACCAGGCGCACCGAGTCGAGGCGCAGGCGCGCACCGGCGATGGCGGCGGCTAGCGCATCTTCGCGCTGCTGCCAGGCGCCGATTTCCTCCGGGCGGATGTGGTCATTGACCTCGGCAAGCTCGCGCAAGCGCGCCGTCTCCCGGGCGAACTCGGCGTGCATCGCTGTTAGCGCCGCGGCAACCACAGCGGGGAGCCGCTCCTGGGCGGCCTGCCTCACCCGCTCGAGCAGCGCAGGGATCACCTGGCGGCGGACCTTTTCGTTTTTCAACAGGCTCCCGGGGTCGCCGCGGCGCAACTTGCCCGCGAGCGAAAGCGGCGAGTGCTCGGCGCCGAGGTGGTCGACTAACAGGTGGAGCGGCGTCTGCGGAAGAAAGCGCTCCACATGCAGGCGCCCGGGCGCTACGGCCTCGACGAGCACCCGCGCCTCTAGCAGGATCGACTTTCCCTCGGCCCCCTCCACCACGCCGAACGAGGCGTTGCCGGCGGCCGAGCCGAGCAACAAGTCGAGCGCGCCGCGGACCAGCGGGTGGTCCCAGGTGAAGAACGCCTCCTGCTCGCGGGCCAGCGCGCGGCTGCGGTCCAGGGTCACCGTGAGCCCCTCGTCGGGCAGGGCAGGAAACGCGTCGGACTTCAGGTTGCCCGGAAGCAGGAAGTAGCGGCGCGCGCCAAGCTCCTCGATGTGCAGGCCCGAGAAATCCAACAGGCGCAGGAGGAATTCCTCCGAGCCAAGATCCTCGTCAGCCGCCCGAATGGCGGCCACCACCTCGGCCGCGCGCTCGGGCCGGTTGGACACGCGTTCCAACAACCGCTCCTGCCCGCGCGCCAGCCGCGACTCAACATCCGCGCGCACTTCCACGCTGCGCGCAATGAGCTCCGCGGTGAGCGCCGGATCCAAGGCGGCCTCCGCGGCGCCAAGTTCCGCGCCGAGAAGTTGTTGGATCTCCCCGGCCCCCGCCGGGCTGCGCCGCAGCGCGTCGAGGCCCGCGTCGAGCCACGCCACCCGCACGGCCTCCGCCGTGCCTTTTAGGAACGGCAGGTGGATGAAAATCTTCGCTCCCTGGCCGATCCGGTCGAGCCGGCCGATGCGCTGTTCGAGCAGGTCAACGTCCTCCGGCAGGTCCAACAGGACAAGGTGGCGCGCGAACTGGAAGTTGCGCCCCTCGCTGCCGATCTCCGAGCAGACCAGCACCCGCGCCCCCTCCTCCTCAGCAAAGTACGCCGCGTTGCGGTCCCGCTGCAACAGGGTGAGCGCCTCGTGGAACGGCGCCGCGTTCACCCCGCTGAGCTCGCGCAGTCCCTCGATGACCTCATCGGCGAGCTCACGCGTGCGCACAATGACGAGCACCTTCTCCGCCGCGTCCAGCGTGGCTAACAAGCCCGCCAGCCAGCGCAGCTTCGCGCCCGGCGCCGGATCCAGCGCCACAAGCTCTGGCAGCCGCTCGGGAAACCCTCCCAGCCGCCCGCGCGTGTTGCGGAACATCACCCGGCCGACCCCAAATCCGTCAAGCAGCCTTGCCGCCAGCTCGCCGCGCGCCGCCCCCTCGCCGCCGCGCAGGCGGGCCAAGAGCGCCTCGAGCCGAGGCCGCCCGGCCACCAGCGCCTCGGTGTTGGGCCCAGGGTCGCCGCCCGCGGCAAGGGCGTCGACCACGGCGGCAACCTCCTCATAGTGGCGGGTTTCCTCGCGGTAGCGCTCAAGGTCGGCGTAGCGCTCCGGATCCAACAAGCGCAGCCGGGCGAAGTGGCCATCGGCGCCTAGCTGCTGCGGCGTGGCTGTTAGAAGAAGCACCCCCTCGGTCTGCGCGGCAAGGCCGGCGACAACCTGATAGGCCGGAGCGGCCTCCCGCGGCGACCACTCGAGGTGGTGGGCCTCGTCAACGACCAGGACATCCCAGCCGGCCTCAAGCGCCTGTGCGGCGCGCCGCGGGTTGGCGGCGAGCAGGTCAACCGCGGCAAGCACCCACTGGCTGTCGAGAAACGGATTGGCGTGCTCGTCGCCGTATTCGATGGCCTCGCAGCGTTCCTCGTCAAAAATGTCGAACGACAACTGGAAGCGCCGCAGCAGTTCGATGAACCACTGGTGGACCAGCGGCTCGGGAACTAGGATCAAGATCCGCTCGGCGCGGCCGGTGAGCAGCAGGCGGTGGACGATCAGGCAGGCCTCGATGGTTTTGCCCAGGCCAACCTCATCGGCTAACAACACGCGCGGCCGCGCCCGGCCGGCCACCTCGTCGGCGATGAAGATCTGGTGGGCAATCAAGTCCATGCGCGCGCCAACCAGCCCGCGCACCGGCGAGCGGCGGATCGCCGCCCGGCGCTCAAGGGCTTCGCCGCGCAGGTCGAAGTCGCCCGGGTCGTCGAGCTTGCCGCCAAACAGGCGCTCCTCGGGTTTGCTAAAGCTGATAGAATCGGACAGCTCCGCCTCGGCCACCTCGCCGAGGCTGGTCTGATAGACCCGCAGTCCGCCGCTCTCGCGCACGCCGTCGACGACCATCTCCTTGCCGTCGTGGGTAAGGATCCGGTCGCCCGGAAGGAACGCGACGCGGCGCAGCGGCGCGGAGGCCAGTGCATAGCAGCGCTGCTCGCCGGCGGCGGGAAACATGATTTCCACCTTCCCGCGGTCACCGCGCAAAATAATCCCCAATCCCAGCTCCGGCTCGCTGTCGCTAACCCAGCGCTGCCCCGCCACCCATGTTTTCTCTGCCATCCGGTAAATTTGAGCCCCCACCCTACCCGGCCGATGCCGCTGGGCAAGGCCCGCGCGCTGATTTGTTGGGCGCCGCGCTCCTAACAACCCGGCCCGCAACGCATTTTCCCATTCCCAATCTCCCCCATCCGGCCTAAGCCCGCTGCAGCCATGAGCGAGGACGCGCCCCAACTGCCCCAATCCACCGAAGCCGAACTGATCGCCGTGAGGCGCGAGAAACTTGCGCGCCTGCGCGAGCTCGGCATCGACCCGTTCGGTGCGCGCTTTGAAGTGTCCATCACGCCCGCCGCCCTGCGCGCGGACTTTGCCGACGGCCTGCAGGTCAAGGTGGCCGGGCGCATCACCGCCCTGCGCGACATGGGCAAGTCGGTCTTCTTCCAGCTTGGCGACGTCCACGGGTCCATCCAAGGGTACATCAGCGTCAAGAACTTGGACGAAACCCAAGCGGCCGCGTGGAAGTGCCTCGACCGCGGCGACTGGATCGGCATCGAGGGCGAAACCTTCACCACCCGCACCGGCGAGCCGACAATCAAGGCGGAGAGCTTCACCGTCCTATCCAAGGCGCTGCGCCCGATGCCCGACAAGTTCCACGGCCTATCAGACCGTGAGACGAAGTACCGCAAGCGCCACCTCGACCTGATGGGCAACCCTGCTAGTGCGGCGTTGTTTGTCACCCGCTCATTGATGTTAGCCGAGATCCGCCGCTTCCTGCAGGACCGCGGATTTTTGGAAGTGGAAACCCCGATGCTCCAGGACATCGCCGGCGGCGCCGCGGCCCGGCCGTTTGAGACCCACCACAACGCGCTGGGCATGCCGCTGACCTTGCGCATCGCCCCGGAACTCTTCCTCAAGCGCCTGCTCGTCGGCGGCTTTACCAAGATCTTCGAACTC
>JBILQA010000134.1:0-7502 GCA_044373535.1 Akkermansiaceae bacterium
CGCTGGCTGACTTTTCCTACCCCAACGACGTGCGCGCCGCGATCCCCAATCCCGGCAAGGTCGTCAAGCTCACCCGCATCCACCTCGAGGAGGACGTCGCGAAGTCAACCCACCTGGCCAACGCGACGCTCATCGATTTCAACCGCGCGGGCACGCCGCTGATGGAAATTGTTAGCGATCCGGACATCGACACCCCCGAGGAGGCATACGCCTATCTGAAGTCTCTCCAACAGATCCTGATCTACGGCGGGATCTCCGACGCCGACATGGAGAAAGGCCAGCTGCGCTGCGACGTCAACGTCTCGGTCCGCCCGCACGGCACCACCGAGCTTGGGGCCAAGATCGAACTCAAGAACCTCAACTCGATCTCCGCGGTGCGCCGCTCGCTGCATTTCGAGATAAACCGCCAAAGCGGCGAGCTTGACCGCGGCATTGCGCAGATCCAGTCAACGCGGCGCTGGGACGATGATGCCGGCGAAACCCAACTGATGCGCACCAAGGAGGACGCGCACGATTACCGCTACTTCCCCGAGCCTGACCTGCTTCCCATCCGCACGGCACCATTCCTTGAGCTGGTCAGGCCGCGGGTCCCCGAGTTGCCACAGGTGAAGGCCGCGCGGTTCGAAAGGGATTTCCAGATCACCGCCTATGACGCTTCAGTGCTCGCCTCCGAGCGCGCCCTGGCGGATTTCTTCGAGGCCACGCAAGCCGCCGCCACCGCCGCTCCAAAAAAGGTTGCCAACTTCATCCTCAACCACCTGCTCGCCGTGCTCAACGAGCAGAGCCTCGCGATCGACTCATGCCCGGTGACTCCCAGCGCACTGGCGGGATTGTTGGACTTGGTGGAATCCGGCCAGTTGGCCAACAACCAGGCCAAGGACGTCTTCTCCGCCCTCTGGGAGAGCCCTGCGGAGACCCCCGCGGCGATCGCCAAAAGGCTTGGCTTCGAGCCGGCCGACACCGCGGCCATTGACGCGGTCATCGCCGAGGTCATTGCCGCCAACCCGGCCAAGGTGGCCGAGATCCAGGCTGGCAACGAGAAGCTCGTCAATTGGCTAACCGGGCAGGTGATGAAGTCCTCGGGCGGCAAGGCCAACCCGAAGCTCGTCACGGATGCGATTCTCCTCAGGCTCAATCAGCCGGCCTGACCGAGATGGGTGTGTCAGTGGGGCGTGGACGCTACGCGCTCTCTAGTTGTTCTAGGCGTCGGCTCCACCCTTCATCTATGGCTCCTGATCGTTCCTGCAGGTTCTAGCAGAACACTCGATGTTCGTGATGGGCGCGGGGCGCTCAAGACCGAGCGGGCCACCGGCTGCGGCGCGCAGGATGCCAGGGTGGAAATCAAGCGGCGTTCCAACACTGGAGAAATCTTTCCTTTTGAAACTTTCGCGTGATCCCTAGGCTGGCCGCATCGGCTCCCCCATGAACTTCGACTGGATCCATACCAACACCTTCCACCACTCCGCCTTTGCGGATCTGGACGCTTTGGTGGAGGCCAGAGAACACGCGGGGCTGAGTATATCGCTGTGCATTCCGACGCTCAACGAGGAGCGCACCATCGCCAGGGAGGTTTCCGTCTTTAAGCGCGAGCTCATCGACCGCTACCGCCTCGTGGATGAAGTCGTCGTCATCGACTCCGGCTCGACGGACCGCACCGGAGCGCTGGCCCGCGCGGCCGGTGCCGAGGTGCACTTCTCCGGCGCCATCCTCCCGGACCATGGCTACAGGCTGGGCAAGGGCGAGAACCTCTGGAAGGCGGTCTATCAGTTAAAGGGCGACATCATCTGTTATGTCGACGCCGACATCGCCAACATCCACCCGCGATTCGTCTATGGCCTAGTTGCCCCGCTGATCTACCAGCCGGAACTGCAATACGTGAAGGCGTGCTACGAACGGCCAATGGCCTCCGCCAAGGGGGTTCGCGGAACCGGCGGCGGGCGCGTCACGGAGATTCTCGTGCGCCCCTTGTTTTCGCTTTTCTACCCGGAGCTCACCCAGTTGCTGCAACCGCTCTCGGGCGAGTACGCGGTGCGCCGCGGCGTGCTTGAATCCATCCCCTTCCCAATCGGCTACGGAGTTGAGACATCCCATCTGCTGGATGTCTATCAACGCCACGGCATGGCGGCCTTCGCCCAAACCGACCTCGACCAGAGGGTCCACCGCAACCAGTCAACCGGAGCGCTAGGCCGCATGTCGTTTGGCATCATGCAGAGCTTCCTCTCGCGCCTCGCTGCCCACGGAAAACTCCAAGGCGTGGAGTGTCTATCCAACATTTACCGGGCCTGGCAGACCAACGGCACTGGGCATACCGAGAGCGTCGAGGAGATCATCGAGGAGGAGCGCCCGCCGATGGCGAGCATTCCCGAGTACCGCCAGCGCTTTGGTCTGAGTGCCTAACTCTTCTTTTTGCGCAGCAGGCTCTTGCCGGTCATCTGCGCGGGCTTCTTGACCTTGAGCAGATCCAGTAGGGTGGGCGCGATGTCCGCGAGAATCCCGTCGGCGACCTCGTAGGTTGAGGCATCCGCAGCCACATAATACGCATGAACAAGGTTGGTGGTGTGCGCCGTGTGCGGCGAGCCATCGGGGTTGAGCATCCGCTCGCAATTGCCGTGGTCGGCGGTGATGATGAGCTTGCCGCCCAGCTCAAGGGTCTTTTCGGTGACTTGGCGGACGCAATCATCGATGGTTTCCACCGCCTTGATGGCCGCGGCAATGAAGCCGGTGTGGCCGACCATGTCGGGATTGGCGAAGTTGATGATGACCAGATCGTAGTTAGGCAAGGACTCGAGCACCTTGCGCGTGACCTCCGCAGCGCTCATCTCCGGCTGCAGGTCATAGGTCGCCACCTTCGGCGAGGGAACAATGCCGCGGTCCTCGTTGGAAAATGGTGTCTCCACCCCGCCATTGAAGAAGTAGGTCACGTGCGGGTATTTTTCCGTCTCGGCAATCCGCAGCTGCTTGAGCCCCGCGTTGGCGACCACTTCGCCGAGCACCTTGTCCAAGCCCACCGACGGAAAGACCACCGGCACATCGTAGGTCTCGTCGTATTCGGTTAGCGTGACATAGTGGACCCGCGGACGCCGGCCCGTCGCGAAGCCGACGAAGCGCGGTTTGGTGAGGAATGCCTCGGAGATCTGGCGCGCGCGGTCGGCGCGGAAATTGAACCAGATGACGACGTCTCCGTCACGCACGCGCTGCTTGTTAGCTTCGCAAAAGACCATCGGCAGGAGGAACTCATCGGTCTTGTCGTGCCGGTACATGTCGGCGACCGCCTCGCTGGCGAGGACATCCTTGACTGCGCCCTTGCCGAACACAATCGCGTCCCAGGCGATCTTGGTGCGCTCCCAGCGCTTGTCGCGGTCCATGGCGTAATAGCGGCCAACCACCGTGGCGATGCGTGCTTGGTACTTCGCGAGTTCGTCCTCCACGGCGCTTAGATAGCCCGCGCCATTGGTCGGTGAGGTGTCGCGCCCGTCGGTGATCGCATGGACCCAGATGTCACTGACCCCGGCCTCGTGGGCCAGCTTGGCGAGGGCCACCAATTGGTTCTGGTGGCTGTGCACCCCGCCATCGGACACCAGCCCGATGAAATGCAGGCGCCGGCCCTTGCGGCGAGCCTTGGCGAAGGCCGTGTTGAGCACCTCGTTGTGCTTCAGGTCGCCGTCCTCGATGGCCTTGTTGATGCGGGTTAGATCCTGATAGACCACACGGCCCGCGCCAAGGTTGAGATGGCCGACCTCGGAGTTGCCCATCTGCCCGGCGGGCAGGCCAACATCGAGGCCCGATGCGCTGACGAGACCCCGTGGGTAGTTCGCCGCCAGGTGGTCGTGGAATGGCAGTTTGGCCAACTCGACGGCGTTGCCGTCCTTGCGGGCGGTTTTCTTGCCCCCTGGGTTAACACCCCAGCCGTCGCGGATAATCAACACTACCGGTTTCTTCGCCATCGCGCCCGCAGCCATAGCTTCCTGTGGCGCAGGCGTGAAGAGGGAAATTCAGCGACTTCGCGATCGGTCCCGCCGAGCCGACCCAGCCAAACGGTTCAACGACCTGGCCCGGCCAAACAGTTAGTGCCCCAACCGGCTCAGCGGTGGATGGCGCGGCGGCAGCCCCGTAGACCAGTTGATCGGGATTCCCTGTTCGCCGGGCCGGGGGACGCTTCGTTGCAGAACCCGGCACCAGGCCAAACGGTTTCGCTTCCCCCGCGGCGGTAAAATCGCTTTAATCCCGCTGTGGCTTATTTGGAAATCCGAAACCTGCATACCCATTTCAAGCGCAATGCCGGGAGCCTCTTGAGGCCGTGCACCCAGGTCACCCGCGCCGTCGACGGTGTTAGCCTCAGCGTCGAGAAGGGCGAGATCCTCGGTTTGGTGGGCGAGAGCGGCTGCGGCAAGTCGAGCCTGTCGCGCACGCTCATGCAGCTGATTCCTGCGACTTCGGGCGAGGTTGTCCTCGACGGCGAGGATCTTTCGGCCCTCCCGCGGCGCCTCGTGCGCAAGCGGCGCCTCGACTTCCAGATGATTTTTCAAGACCCGTATGCCTCGCTCAACCCGCGCATGACGGTTTTCTCAACCCTGGCGGAGGCCATTTGCCAGCGCCATCCAAGGGCCAGCGGTGAGGCGCTTTATTCCCGCATTGCCGAGTTGATGCGCACCGTCGGCCTCGACGCGCGACTCATGCGCAAGTATCCGCACGAGTTCTCCGGCGGCCAGCGCCAGCGCATCGCCATCGCTCGCGCGCTTGCCCCCGAGCCAAAGCTTATCATCGCCGATGAACCGGTGTCCGCTCTGGATGTCTCAATCCAATCGCAAATCCTCAACCTGCTCAAGCACTTGCGCTCCGAGTTGGGGCTCACGATGATCTTCATCTCCCACGACCTCGCGGTTGTGCGTTACCTTGCTGACCGCATCGCGGTGATGCACAAGGGCAAGATCGTCGAGTACGGCGACGCGGAGACTGTCTTCGACCACCCGCAGGACGAGTACACCCGCACCCTGCTAGCCTCGATCCCGCGCATCCGCGCCTCTGCCTAACAATAATACCACCACCCAACCCGCGAAAACCATGGATCCCGCCATCTACAAACTTCTCCACTTCATCGGCATCATCCTCCTGCTGTTAGGCTTGGGCGGCGCCCTCAACGCCAGCCGCGAGAACGGCACCAGCAGGCTTGTCGCCATCTTCCACGGGCTTGGCGCCCTTCTGGTCCTGCTCGGCGGCTTCGGCATGCAGGCGAAGATGAAAGCCATTTACCTGAGTGCCTACGGCAGCGCGTGGCCCACGTGGCTCGTCGCCAAAGTCGCCCTGTGGTTTTTCCTCGTCGCCTCGCTTGTCGTCCTCAAACGACGCATCCTCCCGCCGGCTGCGGCCTGGCTCCTGATTGCCATCCTCGCCTCCGCCGCGGCCTATCTTGGCCTAGCCAACTCGCTCATCCAAAAGCTTTAGCGCGGGGCCCGGAGGAACTCCCCCGCTCGGCCGCCACGGCCGCCGCTGGGAAACGATCCGTCCGAACCCGGGCGGCCTACTTCAGGGATGCCGGCGAGAAAGCGGTATCGGTCTCAGCGGTGTAGTCGATGCCCGCAAGCCCAAAGCCAAATAGGCGCAGGAAGCTCGCCTGATAGCCATCGAAGTCGGCCAGCTCCGTTAGGTTGCTGCTGTCCACCTGGTTCCAGCGCTCGCCAACAAGTGCCTGCACGGCGGGTGCCATCTCCCAGTCATCGATGCGGATGCGGCCAGCCTCGTCAGGCTGCGGGTTGCCACTGTAGAGGCGCTCGCGGAACAGCCGGTCCATCTGCTCGATGCAGTCCTCATGGGTGCCCTCAGCCTTCATGGCCTTGTAGAGCAGGGAAATGTAGAGCGGCACGACGGGAATTGCCGAGCTCGCTTGGGTCACCAACGCCTTGTTGACCGAAACCCACGCCTTGCCGTTGAGGCCTGCGAGCTTCCCGTCCAAAACGCGTTGGACCCGTTCGACGTCTTCTTTGGCGCGGCCAATCGTGCCGTTCTTGTAAATCGGCCATGTGACCTCGGGACCAATGTACGAGTAGGCGACTGTTTGAACACCCTCGGCGAGAACACCAGCGGCTAACAGCTCGTCGATCCACATCTCCCAGTCCTCGCCGCCCATGACGGCGATGGTCTGTTGGATATCATCGCCCACGGCCGGCTCGATGGTCACGGAATTGACCTCGCCGGTGGTGGTGTTGAGGTTTTTGTTGGTGTAGACCTCGCCGATTGGCTTGAGGACACTCTTGAACACCTCGCCGGTGTTAGGGTCGCTGCGGCGCGGCGAGGCGAGGCTGTAGACGACGCAGTCGACCTGCCCGAGGTCCTCTTTAATCGCCTGGATGACCTGGGCCTTCATCTCGTTGGAATAGGCGTCGCCGTTGAATGACTTGGCGTAGAGTCCGGCGGCGGCGGCCTGCTGCTCAAAGGCGGCGGTGTTGTACCATCCGGCGGTGGCGGTGCGCTCGGCCTCGCCGGGGCGCTCGAAGAACACTCCGAGAGTGGCGGCGTTGGAACCAAACGCCGCGGCGATCCGCGACGAGAGCCCGTAGCCCGTGGAGGAGCCGATCACGAGGACCTTCTTCGGGCCATTGGCGATGGCACCCCGGGCGGTGACGACCGCGACTTGTTCGGCGACATGTTGGGCGCAGCCATCGGGATGGGCGGTGGTACAGATGAATCCGCGGATTTTTGGAGCGACGATCATAAACGTCGGCTAGCCTTAGCGACCACGGGCCCGCTGGCAACTGTTATCCATCTCCATCACCTGTCCTCACCGGCGGGGCCCGTCCCCTTGGCCAGCCTCACCGGGCCCTGACCCGCTCGATTGGGCGTTTAGTGTCCCGGCCGGATCTGCACCCCCGCAGGGTCCGCCGCCACGACGGCAACATCAAGAGCATGGTGGCGATTGCGCCAACCGCTGCTAGATTGCCCGATGACCAACCACGTTTATAAGAAAATCGAGATCGTCGGCACCTCGGAAGTATCCATCGACGATGCCATCCGCAACGGCGTCGCGCGGGCCAGCGAGTCGCTGCGGAAGCTGCGCTGGTTTGAGGTGGCAGAAACCCGTGGCGAGATCGTCGACGGCATGATTGGTCACTGGCAGGTAACCCTCAAAATCGGCTTCACCCTCGAATGATCTCCTGTAAGGCCGTCGCTGTGGCGACGTGACTTGCCGATGCGCCGATCGGGGGTAGCTTTTCGCATGTCCAAGCGCATGTCCAAGCGCATGTTCGTTGCCCTCGAACTGCCCGATGCCTGTCGCGCGACGCTGGCCAGCTTGGCCGTGCCGATCCGCGGAGTCCGGTGGCTGCCGATTGACCAACTCCACCTCACCCTGGCGTTCCTGGGCGAGGTTGAAGCCGGGGTCGAGAAGCGCCTGTGCGAGCGCCTGAATGGTGTCCAAGTGCCGCCATTCGTTCTTCCCATCAAGGGAGTTGGAACCTTTGGTGGAGCCCGCCCGTCGGTCATCTGGGCTGGCGTCGGCAGCGGCCACC
>JBILQA010000135.1:0-7497 GCA_044373535.1 Akkermansiaceae bacterium
CCGGTCGCGCGCGCCCTGGCGGATTTGAATTTTTCCGTCGAGAGCGTCAAGCCGCAGGAACTGCGCCAAGGCCAGCTGAGTGGAACCCGCGCGGTGATCTTCAACAACGTTGGCGCCTTTGAGGTGCCACCAAAGTTCCTCGACTCGCTGGACTTCTTTGTCCGCGAACAGGGCGGCGGCTTTCTCATGGTTGGCGGCGACCGCTCGTTTGGCGCCGGCGGCTATTTCCAAAGCTCCATCGATGCCCTTCTGCCTGTCTCCATGGAGCTCAAAAACGAGCACCGCAAGCTCGCCGTCGCCATGGCTGTCGTCCTTGACCGCTCCGGCTCGATGTCCGTTACCGTCGACGGCGGGCGCACCAAGATGGATCTAGCAGACCAAGGCACGGCAAGCGCCGTTGAGTTGTTAGGCCCGGCCGACAACGTTACCGTCTTCGCCGTGGACAGCTCGCCGTACAAGATCGTGCCGCTGACCCGGATCGGCAACAAAAAGGCCGACATCACTGGCAAGGTGCGGCGCATCCAGTCAACCGGCGGCGGCATCTATGTTTACGAGGGGCTCAAGGCCGGCTGGGATGAGCTCAAGAAGGCCGACACCGGCACGCGCCACCTGATCCTGTTCTCGGACGCCTGTGACTCCGAGGAACCGGGTGACTACAAGCGCCTGCTCAAGGAGATGACCGACGCGGGCTGCACGGTTTCGGTCATTGGCTTGGGTACCCCGGCGGATCCCGACGCGGCGCTGCTGGAGGAGATCGCCAAACTCGGCAATGGCCGGATATTTTTCACCGACCGCGCGGCAGAGTTGCCGAAGATTTTCGCCCAGGAAACCGTCACCGTTGCCCGCTCGGCGTTCATCAAGGAGCCAGTGGCAGCGAAGGCCACCGGACGCTGGGCGGAAATCTCCCCCAAGCCGTTTGCCTGGCTGCCCCAGGCGGATGCCTACAACCTTTCCTATGCGCGGCCGGACGCGACCACCTCTCTGGCCACCACCGATGAATACCTCGCGCCGCTGGTTGCCCACTCGCTGCGCGGCATCGGCCGCACCGCGGCGGTCTCCTTTCCGTTAGGCGGAGAGCACTCCGAGCTCATCAGGAAGTGGCCGCAGTACGGTGACTTTGTCCAGACGCTAACGCGTTGGCTCATGGGCATGGACCTTCCGCCCGGCATCGGCCTGCGCCACCGCCTCGACGGCACCAGGCTGACCGTGGATTTGCTCTACGACGCCAAGGAGTGGGGCGAGCGCTTTGGGAGTGAGCCGCCGCGCTTGAAACTCCTTGAGGACGGCCTCGATGCGGTGGCCTACGAGGTTCCCTGGCGGCGCATCGCGCCGGGGAAGTTCTCCGTCACGCGCGATCTTGAGGAGGGCGCGGTGCTGCGCGGGGTGATCCAGGTCGGCTCCCATGCCCTGCCGTTTGGCCCGATCATGGTCGGCACCTCTACCGAGTGGGCTTTTGAACCCGAGCGCGTCGCCGAGCTGCGCACCGCTTCCCAACAAACCGGCGGCCGCGAGTTGCTAGACCTGTCGGACGCCTGGCTACGCCCACTGCAAATCCGCGAGTCGAGCCTGCGCATTCCCCTGCTGCTGCTAGCCCTTGGAATCATGCTCACCGAGACTCTGTTCACCCGCACCGGCTGGACCTTGCCGGTCATGCGCTGGCTGCCGCGCGGCGCCACGGGGCCCAAGCAGCCACGCCCAATGCGCAAGGCCCAGCGGCCACCCGCCATGGAAATGCCCCTACCAGACCCACAGGCCCAAGACCTGCCGCAAAATCCGCAGCCGAGCGAAGACTCCGAAGGCCAGCAGCGCCAGTCACGCTTTGACCGCGCCAAGCGCAAGCGCTGAGCGCCGCGAAGATCACAACATTACTGTTGGAACCGGCTAGATGGCCGCGGCCGCCTCAAGGCGCTTGAGCACCTCCGCATAGCCTTCCATCACGCCACCGAGATCCTGACGGAAGCGATCCTTGTCCATCTTCTCCCCGGTCTTCAGATCCCACAGGCGGCACGTGTCTGGGCTAACCTCATCGGCTAACACAATTTGCGCCGGGTCCTCGGCCAAGCGGCCGAACTCGATTTTGAAGTCCACGAGGTCCATGCCGCACTCGCGGAAGAAGCCGATCATAACGTCGTTGATGACCAATGCCTGGGACTTGAGGAACGCGCACTCCTCGGGCGTCGCGAGATCCATCTCACGGGCGTAGTCATCATTGATGAATGGGTCGCCCAAAGCGTCGCTCTTGTAGGAAAACTCCACGATGGGCGTCTTGAAGCGCAGCCCCTCGGCCACGCCCATGCGCTTGCAGAAACTCCCCGCAGCGACGTTGCGCACGATGACCTCGACCTGCAGGATGGACACCTTCTTGACCAACAAATTCGTGGCGTCCACGTCGCCGGCCAGGTGTGTGGGCACGCCGCGCTTCTCAAACATCCGATAGATCAACAGGGTAATCGCTTTGTTGAGCTTTCCCTTGTTCTCGAACTGGGCCTTCTTGAGGGCGTTGAACGCCGTGGCATCGTCCTTGTACTCCATGCGCAGGATGTTGGCGTCATCAGTGGCCCAGAGTTTCTTAGCCTTGCCCTCGTAAAGCGGTTCCATCTGCGAGATCTAAGTTTGTGGCACCCACCGGTCAAGCACGAGGAACGCGCAGGCGCATTCCTGACCGCCGAAACCTCAAGCGGGCAGGCGGCGGATGCCCCACAGAGCCGGTTAGGCACCGGGCTCCTCGGCCTCGCGCGGCGCCCGGACCACCCTGTCGACGGGATGGCGGGTAATCAGGTTGCCCTTCACTGCGCGGCCTTTCAGGGCGATTTCGCCAAAAACGAACGGTCGGCTAACATTCCTGAGGCGCAGCGCGGGTTTCAGGTGGATGAGCACCATGTTCTCCGAACTCTGCTTCTCGTCGGGATGGACCGCGAAATAGATCACCCGGGTTCCCGGCGTCCCGAGCGTCAGGTCGTACTCCTTGTCGCGCGTGATTCCGCCCGCTTTGAAGCGCTTGGCGTAGATCGCCCCGTCGCGGCCATCCCGATAGATCATCGAGTAAACAGGATCCTCGTCCTTGCGCACCACCGCCACATGGATCGGGCGCTTGCCGACAAAAGATTTGTCCGCCACCCGTTGGACCACCATTTTGCCGTCCTGGGAGAAGGCGATGATGTCATCAAGGCGCGAGCACTTCTCGACCGACTCCTCCTTCTTCAACCCCCAGCCGGCAAAGCCGTTCTTGCGGTCCACGTAGAGCGTCTCGGTCGCCGCCACCACCTGGGTCCTGTCCACCCTGTCAAAGCTGGAGACCTCCGTGCGCCGACTCCGCCCCTTGCCGTATTTCTCCCGCAGGCTCTCGAACCAGCGGATGGTGAACTTCGTCAGGTTGCGCAGGTTCTTCTCGGTTTCCGCCAGCGCCTGCTCGATGCCGCGGATTTCTTCGTCGGCCTTGAAACTGTCGAAGCGCGAGATGCGCTTGATCTTGATTTCCGTGAGGCGCGCGAGGTCCTCGTCGGTGACCTCGCGCCTGAGGAGCTTCTTGAAGGGCGCCAGGCCCTTGCTGATGGCCGCCAGCACCGCCTCCCACGTCTCGCACTCCTCGATGTCGCGGTAAATCCGGTTCTCGATGAAAATCTTCTCTAATGAGCTGAAGTGCCACTTCTCACCGAGCTCGTCGAGGCGCAGCTGGAGTTCCTTTTCTAGCAGGTTGCGCGTCTGTTCGGCGTTGTGGCGCAGGATGTCGGACACCCCCATGAAGCGCGGCCGGCCATCGTGGATGACGCACGAGTTGGCTGATAGGGTCACCTCGCAATCGGTGAACGCATAGAGGGCGTCGCGGGTGTTCTCGGAGTCCGCGCCGCTGGGCAGGTAGACAAGGATATCGGCGTGGGCCGCGGTGTTGTCCTCGATCTTGGCAATCTTGATCTTCGATTTGTCCGCCGCGGCCACAATGCTGTCCATCACCCCGCCGGTGGTCGTTCCAAAAGGGATTTCCGTGATGCGCAGCAGGCCCTTCTTTTCGATGTCGATGCGCGCGCGCACCCGCACCTTGCCACCGCGCAAGCCATCGCGGTAGTCATTGGCGTCCATGATCCCACCGGTGGGGAAGTCCGGCAGCAGCACAAACGGCTCCTTGCGCAGCACTGCGACGGCCGCGTCGATGAGCTCGTTGAAGTTGTGCGGCAGAATCTTGCACGCCAGCCCAACCGCAATGCCCTCGACCCCCTGCGCCAAAAGCAGAGGGAACTTCATTGGCAGGGTCACCGGCTCGCGGTTGCGCCCGTCATAGCTCGGGATCCACGCGGTGGTCTTCGGATTGAAGGCCACCTCGAGGGCGAACTTGGTCAGCCGCGCCTCGATGTAGCGCGGCGCGGCCGCCCCGTCGCCTGTTAGGATGTTGCCCCAGTTGCCCTGGGTATCGATGAGCATCTCGCGCTGACCCAACTGGACCATGGCGTCGCCAATCGAGGCGTCGCCGTGGGGGTGGTACTTCATCGTATTGCCCACGATGTTGGCCACCTTGTTGTAGCGGCCGTCATCGAGCTCGCGGGTTGAGTGAAGAATCCGCCGCTGCACCGGCTTGAGGCCATCATTGAGGTGCGGCACAGCGCGCTCCATGATGACGTAGCTCGCGTAATCGAGGAAATAGTCGGAATACATCGACCCTAGGGTCGTGTGCAGGATTTCGTCGTTGTCACTCATCAGGGCTCGGAACAAGTGGTTAACGGAACCAAAACATCCGCGCAAGGGCGGCTTTCGCCGACATGGCCAGAATTCCAGCCAAACCCCATCCGTGTGGCGGAAAACCCTCCCCCCCCCCCTCAAAAAAAATCCGCCCGCTGAGCCTCGCGGGTGCTTCCCTCCGCGCCCCGGCAACCGTGGGAAACCGCCCGCGGACGCGTTTTGACGCAATCTTCTGTTGGCCATCAGCGGTTAGTTAGACGAGCCTCTGGCGGGCCGGCCCCCACCGCGCCTGTTGGAACATCACTCCCAATCCATGAAGCAATCAGTCATCATCGCCGCCATCCTGCTCGTCATCCTCACCGCGCTGGCTCTCGTGCCGAACGCCGCCGCCTACCACCAATGGCTATCCCTAGCGGCCTTGCTGGTGGCGGTGGGGGTGCTGCTCATTTCGCTAACAGCGGGGAAGCGCAAGGCGCCGAAGCCCGAGCCGGTGGTCACCGAGTCTCTCAAGCCGGCGCCCACCGCGAGCCGTCAGGACCAGGCGCGCGCGGAGGTCATCACCCTGTTAGCCGTTTTCCAGGAAAAAGGGCGCCTGATTGATTTCCTGATGGAGGACCTCACCGCCTACGCTGACGAACAGGTCGGCGCGGTCGCGCGCAGCGTCCACCAGGGCTGCAGGGCGGCTCTGGCGGAGCACTTCACCATTGAACCGGTGACCACCGAGCCCGAGGGAGCCACCATCAGCGTGCCTGCCGGCTATTCGCCCACGGAGTTCCGCCTCATCGGCAACCTCAGCGGGCCGACGCCTTTCAGGGGCAAACTTGTCCACAAGGGCTGGAGGGTCAAATCCGTCAAGCTGCCGCGCGTGCTTCATGCCGATGACATCCGCCTGCCCGCCATCGCCCCCGCCCAGGTGGAGGTCCTCTGAAACCGGCTGCGCCACGCGTCGAAGCCACGCCGGGCGCATCCCCCTATCCCTCCCCTAACATGAGCCTCCAATTCAGCCTAGGCATTGATCTTGGCACCAGCAACAGCGCCGTGGCCATCGCCGACTTCGCCGGTGGCCCGCCGGACATCGTCGCGATCAGCCAAATCCTTTCGCCTAACCAAATTGGCGAGCTTCCCGTGTTGGCCTCCGCTCTCTACATCCCGCATCCACAGGAATTCCCCGGCGAGGCGGTGCGCGTCCCTTGGGCTTCGGAGCCGATGCCCGCCGCCCCGCCGATCGTTGGCCACTTTGCCCGCGAGCACGGTGCACTGGTGCCCGACCGCTTGGTCACCTCGGCAAAGTCATGGCTGTCGAATCCGCATGTGGATCCACGCCAGAGCATTTTGCCTTGGGCATCAACCCTCGCCGAACCCAAGCTCTCGCCCGTCGAGGTGTCCGAGCGCTATCTTGAACACCTCAAGGAGGGCCTCCTCTACGCCGAGAACGCCAGTGGACGCTCATGGGATCTCGCCCAGGCACAGGTCGTGCTGACCGTGCCGGCGTCCTTCAACGAGGTCGCCCGCAACCTCACCCTCGAGGCCGCCAGCGCCGCCGGACTGGGCAACGTGGTCCTGCTAGAGGAGCCGCAGGCGGCCTTTTATGCCTGGATCGCCCAAGCCGGCAGCGATTGGCGCAAGCAGGTGGGTGCGGGCGACATCGTTTTGGTCTGCGACGTCGGTGGCGGCACCGCGGACTTCAGCTTGATCGCCGTCACCGAACAGGACGGGAAACTCGCCTTGGAGCGCATCAGCGTGGGCGAGCACCTGCTGTTAGGCGGGGACAACATGGATCTTGCCCTTGCCTACACCCTGCGTGGGGAGCTTGAGGAGAAAGGCAAGTCCCTGGATGACTGGCAGTTTCTTGCCCTTATTCACGCCGCCCGCGGCGCCAAGGTGGCCCTTTTCTCCGATCCGTCTCTAACTGATGCGCCAGTGGTCATCCCGTCGCGCGGATCCAATTTGTTTGCCAAAAACATTTCCACGCGGCTGAGCCGCGGAACGCTTGATGCAGTCGTGTTGGACGGCTTCTTCGCCCTCACGCCTGTTAGTGAATCCCCATTGGAGACCAGCAGCACAGCCCTGCAGGAGCTCGGCCTGCCGTACGCGGCCGACCCGGTGGTGAGCAAGCACTTGGGGCGGTTTTTAACGCGCAGCCTGAAGAACGTTAAGGCCAACGAGACTCTCGCGGCGCTGGTCAGCGCGCATCCAGATGCCTTGCAGGGCGATTACCTCAAGCCGAGCGCGATACTTTTCAACGGTGGGGTTTTCAAGGCCGATCCGGTGCGCGAGCGGGTGCTTGATCTTTTAGCGTCCTGGGATGCGGGTAAACGGGTGCGCGCACTCGAGGGCGACGAGCCGGATCTGGCAGTGGCCAAGGGCGCAGCATGTTACGGCCGCAGCCGTGCGAGCGGCCAGGGCCTGCGCATCAAGGCGGGCACGGCACGCTCCTACTATGTTGGCCTGGAGTCCTCGATGCCCGCTGTGCCGGGATTCCGGCCACCGGTCAAGGCGCTGTGTGTGGTGCCGCAGGGCATGGAGGAAGGCAGCGAGGTTCTCATCGACGGGCAGGAGTTCGGGCTGGTGATCGGCAAGTCGGCGAGCTTCCGGTTTTTCGCGTCGGAGATTCGCAGCGGCGACAGCGCCGGACAGATCCTCCCGAACGCCGAGCGCGAGCTTGAGGAGATCAGCCGGATTGAAGTGAACCTGCCCGTCATCAATGGATTTGCCGCCGGACAAGTCGTGCCGGTGAAGATCAATCCGGTGGTCACCGAGACCGGCAACCTCGAACTCTGGATCAAGCACAGCGGATCCGACGAGCGCTGGAAGGTCGAGTTCCAG
>JBILQA010000136.1:0-7482 GCA_044373535.1 Akkermansiaceae bacterium
GGGACGAAGCATGGTGAAAATGTTGGATACGGTTGCTGGCTTGAACCAACGCGAGGTTCACACCCCGATGGAAATTGAAATGACTCGGAGTGGATACCGGGCTCGCCAACTGCCGGCAATTCTTTTTTTCCCTTGTTAGACCGCGCGTCCATTTGCGCCCAACATTGCGTTCAACAAAACCCCTCGATCCGGTGGACCGCAGCAAGCGCGCACGGTGTTTTTACCGTCTTTTTGTTTGGCTCTGTTAAGCTTCGTTTTGGCGAGCGAAAAACCGCGCCTGCGGGTGTGGAGGTGCGCACGCGCGTGCGTGCGCAGCAGTGCGCGCTGCAGGGACTTTTCATCGTTGACAGAGACGACCACCGCGCTACCTATCCGATCGTGTTAAGGAGGTACTCACAAACTCGCCGGTCTGTATTTGTTGCTCTCGCATTGCTCCCTGCGTTGGCGTGTGAGCTGGACGCGCAAGCTCCGGATTTGAACAAGGCGCTGAGTGATGGAGCGGCTGCGTACGAGGCGAAGGACTACGCTCGGGCGATTACGAATTTCACCACCATTCTGCAAGCCAGCGCGGAGGGAGCGCCGGAAGGGGTCTACTACCAGCTAGGGTTTTCCTATTTCAGTTTGCTCCAGTACCAGGAAGCGGCCAATACGTTCGTGACCTATTTGAAGAAGCACCCAGGGAGCGGCAACGCTCCGGAAGTGCACCTGTACCTTGGGCGCTCGCTGCTCCAGCTTGAGGGCAAGGCAGACGAGGCGCTCGGGCATCTCGCGGAGGCTGCCAAGAAAGCCGAATACGCCGAGGAGGCGCGCTTTCTTGCCGCCGATGCCTTCATCAAGAAGGGTGACAAGGAAAAGGCCGCCAAGACTTTGGAGATCGCCATGAACGGCAATTCATCGGGCCCAAGCGTGCTGCGCGCTTCGTTGCAACTCATTGATCTCTATATCGCGGACGCTGATTTTGACAAGGCCGTCGCCATCCTTGACCGCTTGGAAAAATCGCCCGGTTATGCCGACGTCATCGTCACGGTCAACCACCGGTTCGTGCAGATCGGCGACAAGCGTTTGGAAGCCAAGGAGTACTCCTCTGCGCTCAGTGCCTATTCAAACGTTCGCGCGCGCGCTCAGGTGCTGGCCATCCAGACCAAGCGCCTCGCGGCGATGAAGACCCTCAAGGAGGACTACGACAAGCGCATCGCCAACGCGGAGAAGATCAAACAGCAGCTCCCGCGCGGCACCGAGGACAAGGCGGCCACGCTCGCCGCGATGATCGAGGGCACCGAGAAGGTCCTCACCGAGGTCCGTGGACTCACCGAGTACGACGCGACCCTCCAGTACCGGATTGGCCGCTGCTATTTCAACATGGACCGCTTCTGGCCCGCATCAATTGCCTTTGAGGCAGTTGCCAATAGCACTCCACCATCCTCGGATGCCTCGACGGCCCTCTACGGCGCCATCATCTGCCAATGGAAGCTTGAGCGCAGGGCGGCGGCCAGCGAGCTGTGCGTCACCTACTTGAAGAGGTTCCCCAAGGAGAAGCATGTCAATGAGGTGGCCAACCTCAACGCGACGCTGCTGCTGCAGGATGGCAAGACCGATGAGGTCATCGCTTTCCTCGATCCCTTCATCAAGGAGAACCCTGATATGCCCAGCCGCAAGGAGCTGATGATTCTCCTCGCCAATTCACGTTTCCAGGGTGGGAAGTTCGACGATGCGGCCAAGGATTACGAGGCCCTGAAGAAAGAATTCGGCGACTCTCCTGAAAACGAGGAGTTCATCTACCGCAGCGCGCTGTGCGATTTCCTCCGCAACGACTACGAGGCGACCATCAAGGGCTTTGACTCCTACGAGAAAAACTTCCCCAACGGCCAGTTCCGCGCCGATATCCGCTACCGCCGCGGCATCATCCAATTGGCAACCAAGGAGTACGACAAGCTGATCGCCTCCATGACCCAATTGCTGAAGGACCCCAACGCACAAGGGTTCGGCGGCCAGATCCACACTCTCCTCGCCGACGCCTATTCCAACCGCGGCAATGCCGGTGACAACGACTTGGCCGCCACGGAATACGCCACGGCCCTGCGCACCGCCAACGGGGATGACAACGTCATTTCCTACTCGCTCGAGCAGGCGACCAACCTCCTGCGCAGTGCGCGGCGCTGGGATGACCTGCAGGCTCTCTGGCAGGACTTCCTGGTCCAGAACCCAAACCACCCGCTTGAGCTGCGCGGCGTTTCCGAGCTTTCCAAACTTCTGGCCCGGGCGGACAAAAAGGACGAGGCCCGCGCGATGCTCGCCAAGTATGCCCTGCGCGACATCAACAATGTCCGCTCGGAGTACGTCGAGATGCTCCTTAGCCAGCTGGCCGGCCAGTTCACCCCGCCGCGCACCTTCAAAAAGGACACGCCCAAGCCGGACATCGAGGCCCTCCTTGCCGATCTGGCCAAGCAAATCGAGATCCCCGAGAGTGAGCGCTCATTCACCTACATCGCGCGGGTGAACTTCGCCAAAGCCGAACTCGCCCGCATGATGAACGATCGCGCCCAGAGCGCGCGTTTCCTCAACACCATCGCCAGCACCGCCAAGCCCGACGACCTCAGCCCGATCCTGCTCTCCGTTGTCGGCCAGTTCCTCCTCGACGACAAGCAGTTCGACAAGGCCGTCCCGTTCTTCACCCGCCTCCGCGACGCGTTTCCCGCCTCCAGCTACTCGGACGCTGCTCCCGTCGGTCTTGGCCGCGTCCACTTGGCCAACAAAGACTACACGGCCGCCCTGGAGCAGTTTGACTTCGCCCTCAACCGCGCCGCGGGCAGCTCGATGCTGAAGGAAGCCATTTACGGCAAGGGCATGGCCCTGTTTGGCATGCGCAAATGGGACGAGGCTAAGAAAATCTTCGAAGAGATCGTTGGCAACAAAGAGTGGAGTGGCATGGAGAAAGCCGGCTCAGTCTTCCAGCTTGGCGAAATCGCCGCCCAAGCTGGCGACAAGGGGGCCGCCAACGCCTATTTCCAGAAAGTCTACCTGTCGCATTCCAAATTCATCGACATCGCCGCCAAGGCCTACCTCCGCAGTGCGGAAATGCTCGAGGAATCAGGCAAACACACTGAGGCCTTGAAAACCTACCGGGAAATGATCGCCAATCCAAAGTACGCGGACACGCCAGAACTCAAGATCGCGCGCCAAAAAGCCTCTGAATGACCCATCTCATGCGCCCATCACTCACGACTTTGCTCCCCGCCTCGCTGGCCCTTGCCACCGCCTGCCTGTTCACGGCCACCGCCGCGCACGCTCAGTCGCAGGGGGTTTTCGAGCTCCAAGGCGGCCGGCGGTTCCCCGCTGAAGCGGTCAAGCCTGCCCCCGGAGGCGGCTTCACGGCCACCGTCATGGTCGGCAGTACCGTCCAGACGGTTGCCTTCACCGCCAAGGAGATCGTGCGCACCGACCTGCGCGAGCCCAAGGAGCTTGATGAGGCACGCGTCCTGATTGCCGCGGATAAGGCGGAGAAGGCCATCGAGGTCCTTCAGGCCATCGAGCCGGCTCTCGCCCCCTACCAGTCGATCCCCAATTCCTGGTGGCTGCGCGCCACGGTCCTGCGCATGGACGCCCTCTCGACGCTTGGCAGAAACAAGCAAGCCGCGGCCACCGCCGGCCCCGACGTTCTCGGCAAGCTCAGCCCCGATGACGCCACCTTGCTCAAGGACCTCCAGCAGATCATCGAACCCGCCGGCGCCAACCCCTCAGGGAAAATCGAATCCCTGCGCGCCATGACCGAGCGCGTCCTCGACACTTGGCTCGGCGCCCGCATCTGGCTCGAGATCGGCAATACCCTTGCCGCCCAAGGGAAGATCGAGGACGCCGTCAAGGCTTGGCTGCGCGTGCCGGTCTTCTTCCCAGCCGAGCGCGACCTCGCGGCCCGCGGGACCATCCTCGCGGCCCGCGGACTCCAGCAAATCGAACGCCCCCAGGACGGCGAAAAGCTTTTTGCCGACTATCTTGCCGACCACCTCGCTTCCCCCTATAAAGAAACGATCGAATCCGAAATCGCCAAACTCAAGCCCAAGAGCAAGAACCCGACTGACGCTGCCCCAAAGGAGCCAACCGAAACCAAGTGACCCTCTAGCCACCTTTCTTTTCCCATTCGCTGTATGAAAAAAAACCCGCTGTTCCGCTCCCTCGCAACTGCCTTCCGCTACACCCTGGTCGCCTGCGCCCTTTGGCTTACCTGCCCTGTCACTCTGGTTCAGGCCCAAGAGCCCGCCGCTCCGGCCGGCCAGACCGCTCCGGCGAAAAAAGCTCCTCACAAGAAGACCCTTTGGGACACCATCAAGCAGGGCGGCGTCGTCATGGTCCCGATCGGCATCATGTCCATCTTCACCATCTACCTGGTCATCGACGTCTACATGCGCACCGCCAACAAAAAGTTGGTTCCTGACGAAGAACTCGCTAAGGCCCGCCAGTTCTTCATGACCGGCGACTACGTCAACGCCTATCAGGTCATGAAGGCCACTCCCTGCGCGTTCAACAACTGCGTCAAGTATGGCTTGGCCTTCGTCGGCAAGGGCAAAGAGCAAACCGAGGAAGCCCTTCTCGTTGAAGTCGGCCGCGAGAACAACCGCCTCCAAAACCGCATCAACTACCTTTCCGTTATCGGTGTGTGCGCACCCATGGTCGGTCTGGTCGGAACCGTCGTCGGCATGATGGGCGCCTTCGCCTCCCTTGGCGAGTCGGGCGCAGGAGACACCTCCGCGCTCTCCGAGCACATCGGTGAGGTGCTTGTCGCCACCGCGTCGGGCCTCTTCATCGCTATTCCCGCGTTCATGTTCTTCTACATCCTGCGCAACCGCCTCACCGCCCAGATGCACTGGCTCGAGGACGAAGTGACGAGCATCTTCCGCAACATGCCCTACGACCACTTCCACGGTCTTGAGATCGGCGAGGAAGTCACCTACGCGGCCCTCCCGAACTGGCTCGAAGCCGAGCCCGCCGCCGCCGCGCAATAACCCTTAATCCTCTGACCCATGGCTAGTGCTGGTGGCAACGGAAGCGACCCGGAATTCCAAGTCGCCCCGATGATCGACGTGCTCCTCGTCTTGCTCATTTTCTTTATGAGTATCACGACGGACCAGGTGGCGAAAGTCGACAAGTCGATCACCCTGCCATTGGCTCCCGATGCCAAGAAGCAGGAGCGCGACCTCAAGAACGAGGTGATCGTCAACGTGGACTGGGATCCAAGTGGCAGCAGGGCCCAGGTGCGCTTCGGCGCCAAGGTTTGTGAGCCGCTCAGCCAGTTGGCAGAGATCCTCACCCCGATCCGCGAGGCCAACCCCAAGCTTAAGCTCATCATCCGTGGTGACGCTGAGACGCCGGCGATCGAGATTCAAAAGGTCATCGAACAGCTTGCCAGCGCAGGCATTGACGACATCTCCCTCTCGGGCACCAACCACTAGGAATCCACCATGTCACATAAGAAAAAACGGGGCCGCAAGGAGGTTGAGGCGGTCCACCTTGGATTCCAGATCGCGCCGATGATCGACGTGGTCTTCGTCATCATGCTTTTCTTCATGGTCATGGCGGGTGCCGCCCAGATGGAGAATGGTCTGAACTTGAAGCTCCCCGGTACGGTGCCCAGCGACACGCCGATTTCCGTCGAGGAAACCCAAGTCCGCATCTCGGACATGGGCGAGGTTCTGCTCAATGACGAACCTGTCGGCGAGCCCGGTGACACCAAGCTGGTCAACTTGACGGCCACCATGATGCGCCTGGTGGAATCCGCCAAGGCGGCGGCTGAAACCAAGATCGTCGTCACCATCGTGGCCGATGAGTTCGCTCCCTATCAGCGCGTGATCAACGTGCTCAACTCCCTGGCGATCGCCAAGGTGCAGAACGTGACTTTCGAGGTTCCTCCCCAATAAAATACCCCCAAACCTGCCACTCCCATGGACGAAATCTACATAGATCCGACGCTGCAGATCGAGCCGCCGCAAAAACAGAACAAGCTCCGCCAGTTCATCGCGCGCATGGGGCTTGGCGCTTTCACGATCTCGCTGATCGCCCACATCATCTTCGCCATCATCGCGATCTTCTTGATGTACAAATGGGTCTATCCGCCTGAGGAGAAGGTCGATTTCCTCCCCGGCGGCGGCGGCGGTGGCGGCTCCGGCGGCGAGCAGGTCCACAAAGTCCAGCAGCAGCAGCAGAAGCGCATGATGAGCAATACCGCCGTCAGCAAGCGCATCGCCTCGACCTCCAACACGGCGGCGTTCACCCTGCCTGAGTCATCCAATGAGATGATGGACCCGGGTCTGCCAATGGAGTCAACCTCCGCGGAGCTCGGCTCGGGCGGCGGTTCGGGTGGCGGCCGTGGCACCGGGATTGGAACCGGCGTCGGATCCGGCAACGGCCCCGGCAAGGGCTTCGGCAACGGCCAGCTTGGCATCGGCGCCGTGATCCCCGCCATCATGAAAGGCCGCTGCACCGACTCCGAACGCCTCAAAATGATCCAGGAGGCTGGTGGCAGCCCCAAGGTTGAGGAAGCGGTCAAGAAATCCCTCAAATACCTCAAGGGCCGCCAGAATGCTGACGGATCATGGGGCAAGGCCCGCGAGGCAGCCATGACCGGTTTGGTCCTGCTTTCCTATCTTGGCCACTGCGAGGGCACCCAATCAGTTGAATATGGCGACAATGTCACCAAAGGCATGGTTTACCTGATCAACCTTGGCATCAAGAACAAGGGCAAGCTCACGGACTCCCCGAACGACCACACTTGGCCCTACGAGCACGCCATCGCCACCTACGCCCTGTGTGAGGCGCTTACCTTCTCCCGCAGCCTTCCCTTCAAAGTCCCTGAATTGGAGACCACCGTCGAGAAAGCCGTCGACATCATCATCAAGGGGCAGAACAAAGGGGGGAGCTGGTTCTACGATTACGAGGTCGAGGGGCGCAATGACCTTTCCGTCGCCGGCTGGCAGATGCAGGCACTCAAAGCGGCCAAGGCATCCAACGTGAAAATCGACGGCTACGAATCTGCCATGCGCAAGGCCGTCGATTACCTCACCAAGACCGCCTACCTCGGTGATGGCCGATTCGCCTACGGCGCTTCTGGCAAACCGGCGATGACCGCCGTGGGCGTGCTTTGCTTGCAACAGCACGACAAGGGCAACTCGCCGCCCGTGCGCGAGGGCGTCAAGCTCATCATGGACGGCCTCGAAATCCGCGATAAGAAGAAGCCGAAGGACGAATTCTCGAATATCTATTCCATGGAATACAACGGCGCGGACTTCGACATCTACGGCTCCTACTACGCCGCCCAGGTCATGCGCAATGCCGGTGGCAGGGAATGGGACGCGATGAACAAGGCGATCGTCACTGACATCGTTGGCGCCCAGAAGGAGGACGGCTCGTTTAAGTTCGAGGGAGCACCCAACGGCGTGGGCAGCAGCTCGGCCGCCGGCGGCTCTAAGGACATCTACAATCAGACGCTCAACA
>JBILQA010000137.1:0-7480 GCA_044373535.1 Akkermansiaceae bacterium
AGATTCCCCCGCAAGCATGAACACCCTTCTTCTGGCCGCCGTGGGCGCCCTGGCAATGGCTTTGCCCTCCAAGGCGGTGATGATTGACCTCTTTGAGGTTAACTCGCCGGGCAGCCCGTATTTCTACCATGCGCTAATTAGCTGGGCGCCCGGGACGCCCCAAGCCACCTCCGCGGGCGCCGAGGTGGTTGACGATCCGCCCGATATCCTCGTCGGCGGCATTGCATTTCTCAGCGTGACAGCCTCTGCCGGCCGCTTTGACTTCATCACCGCGCCCACCGACACCAATGGCGACTACTCGCCCGAGGCGGTGGACTATTTCAGCCTGCCAGTCTCCCAGGATGCGCCCTTCCCGCTGGCGCTTGAGGGCGCGCTCATCGCGTCGCACTTCTATGCCGGCTACCAGGTCAGTCGCCACCCAGGCACTATCAATGGCCTGCGCCTCTCCGTGAGCCGCCCGACGGTCGACGTGCCTGAGTCTGGCAGCACGCTCGGAATTTTCACCATGGCGCTGGGTGCCTGCCTGCTCCGGGCCCGGTGCCAAGGACGCCCAAACCTTTTGCCTTCCCCGCGGCCTAAATCCCCTACCCTTCAATCCCAAGGGCCACGCGCCGGAGAAGATCCAAGGCGTTGTGACTGGCGGTGGTCTTGAAGTCGCGGCGGCCCCGCGGGTGGTTCTGCTTAATGGCGATCGTCTCGCCACTGCGCGAGGCCACCGCGAGCCACACGGTGCCCACCGGCTTCTCCTCACTCCCACCACCCGGGCCGGCAATCCCCGTGACGGCCACCGCCATGTGGGAATCGCTCAAATCCAGCGCCCCCTCGGCCATCGCGCGGGCCACCTGCTCGCTCACCGCGCCGTGTTCCTCGATGGTGTCCCACGGCACGCCTAACAGCTGGTGCTTGGCCTCGTTCGAGTAGGTGATGAAGCCATGGGTGAACACGGCGCTGGCGCCGGGGACGTCCGTGATGCGGCTTGCCACCAGGCCGCCGGTGCAGCTTTCCGCGGTGGCGAGGGTGAGTTGCTTCTCGGTTAGAAGCCGCACCAGCACCTGCTCGAGGCTGCTGCCGTCCTCGCTCACCAGGTTGGGGCTGAAAGCAGCGAGGGCGATTTCACGGCCCGCGGCGATTGCCGGCGCGGCGCCAATCAGGCGCAGGTCGACTTCGCCGAGGCGCGCGCAGTAGCCGTACTCAAGGTCGGGAACGGCGGCTAACAAGCCGTCGACGGAAAGGTGGAAGTCGCTCTCGCCGATGCCGGCAAACTTCAGGGCAATCTGGTCGGCAAGCCCGGCAACACCGGCGAGTGCCTTGAGCCGCGGGATGACCTCGGCGTGAAACATGGGTTGGAGCTCGCGCGGCGGCCCGGGGAGTAGGAACACCGCGCAGTGGTTGTGGCTGGCCAAGCGCGGCGGAACATAGATTCCCGGCGCCGTCCCGTTCGGGTTGGGCAAAACGTCCGCACCCACCGGCACCATCGCCTGGCGCTCGTTGCCTGCCGGCATGCTACGCCCGCGCTTGACGAAGAAATCCTCCAACCAGATGATCACCGTCTCGTCGCGGATCAACTCAATGCCCAACACCTCGGATGCCGCCTCGCGGGTGATGTCATCGCTCGTCGGGCCGAGGCCGCCGGTGACTAACAACACATCGCAGCGGCCCGCCGCCTCGCGCATGGCATCGCGGATCGCCTCGCCGTCGGGCACGGTGGTTTGGCGCGCAACGCGCAGGCCAAGGCGGAAAAGCTCCTGGCCAATCCAGGCGCCGTGGGTGTTGACGGTGTTGCCGAGCATCAGCTCGGTGCCGGTATTGAGAATCTCTATCCGCATGGGCGGACTCAAGCAGCGCGCGCCGCGCCTAACAAGCACCGCGCGGCTGACAACGCGAATTACTCCGCGGTCTTTTCCTCATTCCACTCGATCTCCTTGGCATCGCCCCAGAGTTTTTCGAGGTCGTAGAGGTCGCGCATTTCCTGGTGCATGACGTGGACCATGACATCGATGAAGTCCAGGACGACCCAGCGGGTCTCGGCGCGGCCCTCTGCCTGGTGGGGCCGGACGCCGTGCTCATCCTCGACGATGCGGCCGATGTCGCGCAGGATGCCGCGCAGGTGGGGCATCGAGTTGCCGGAGCAGACGATCATGAAATCAGTGAGGCTCGAAAGCCCGCGGAGGTCCCAAATGCGGATATCCTCGGCCTGCATTTCGTTGGCCGCGCGGGCGCAGGCCTTGGCCAGTTCGAGTCCTTTAATTGGGGTCATGGAAAGCGTGGTGTATGGGGCGGGCAGTCGCTTGGCGAGAGGAACCGGATTGCGGTGCGGCGTGTGAGCCGACGGTGAACCTGCGGTTTTCGCAGCATGCCAACATCCTTTAAAAAAAGGATGGTGGAGCATAGCGGATTCGAACCGCTGACCCCTTGCATGCCATGCAAGTGCTCTACCAACTGAGCTAATGCCCCCGCTTGCGCGTGCGGGCGGTTGGTATCCCGTGGCCCGGCGGGATGCAAGAGGTTTTTGTCAGGAAAAGAAAATCGTTCGGCTAGCGGGTGGCCAAATCCAGCACCAGCGCGCGCAGGGCCATGACCGCACGCTCAAAGGCTTGCGGGTCTGGCAGGTCGTCAATCCGGTCCGCCCCGACGATTGGAACGGTGAAAACCTCAGCCACCGGCAATTTCCATTCCATGAGCAAGCGCCCAAGCTCGCCGCCTGGGCTGGCGAAGGAATCCATGCTGGCGCTTGCTCGGTAGGACCTCTCTTGGCCGTTAGCGGCCGGAGCTTCCGCCGTGGTCATCACCCCACCACCCAGCCCCATTCTGGTTACGTGGAGAACGTGAATCGCTTGTCCGCCGGATTCGACGATCGCCTTGTTAAACATGCGGGCCGTCTCGCTGAGCGGAAAATTCTCCTCATAGGCGTGCGGGAGAAACGCAAGGCGCACCGTGCGGTCCGGCGTGGCGTTGGCAAGGCTTTGGCCCAGGGCAAGCAAGGCGGCCACGCCGGTGGCATTGAGCTCCGCGCCGGTCGAGGAGATCGGGCTGTCGTAGCCGGCAAACAGCCAGACAACCTCCTCGGGGGCTTTTTTCCCTTTCACCTCCACCCAATAGATTGACCACTGCTGATCATAGGCGACCTCCGCGGTGCTGCGATTGACGCGGAAGCCGGTGTTCTGCGGGCTCAAACCGCCCTCAATCATCTTGGCGGCCACACGCAGGTGGCTGCGGGTCTCCTCGTTGCGGAAATTTCGCTCGCCGACGACCTTGGTGAGCTTGCGCACATCGTCCATCAGGCTCTCGCCGTTGATGTCGCGCGTCATTTGAAAGTCCGGCGTCCGGCTCGCGACATGCTCAGAACGCAGGAAAAGAAACAGCCCAACCGCTCCGGAGACCGCTAGCCAAACCGGCAGCGCAACAATCAAAACTTTGACCCAGCGGCGTGACGAGGCAGGTTTTTCATCCATGGTGGGTATTCAGGGCGGGTTCGGGCAGGTATTCCAGGACCGCTTCTGCGGCCCGTTGGTGGCCGCCGGGCGAGCCAAGCTTGGCGGCGGCGGCAAGCACCCGCGAACGGATCTCCTCGCGGTGCTCCGGATCGTCCAGAAAGCGCTCAAGGGCCTCCTGGATGCGCACCGGATCGGCGTCCCCCTGCAGGTATTCCTTCACCACCTCCTCGCCGGCAAGGATGTTCACCAACCCGATGTGCGGCACCTTGAGGACCATCTTCGCCAACACGAACGTCAGCCATGCCACCTTGTACACCAAGCAATACGGCAATCCAAGCCGCGCCGCCTCGAGCGTGGCGGTGCCGCTGGCAATCACCGCGCAGGTTGCCCGCTGCATCAGGTCGTGACTGCCGCCCAGGGTGATCTTCACCGGCCCATCCGCGGTGAAGCCCGCGGCTTCCAAATGCCCGCGCATCCGCTCGGCCAGCCGCGGCGATGCGGCTGGCGTCTCGAAACTCCGCTCCGGGTGCCCCGCGCTCATCCGCCGCGCAGTCTCGAGCATGAGCGGGAACAAGCTGTCAATCTCCCGCTCGCGGCTTCCCGGGAAGAGCCCCACGAGTGATCCCTCCCGCGCCACCGGCAAGCGCGCCGCTAGCTGGTCCACGAGCGGGTGCCCGACAAAGGTCGTCTCCAGCCCGGCGGATTGGAAAATCGCTTGCTCAAATGGGAAGATGCATAGCATCCGATCAAGGGTGCGCGCCATTTTGGGGATCCGCCCCTTGTGCCAGGCCCAAACCTGGGGGCTGATGTAATAGACGATCCGCGTCGCCGGAACCGCCTCGCGCACCGCACTCGCCATGCGCAGGTTGAACCCAGGGTAGTCGATGAGCACCAATACCTCCGGCTTAATCACCCGGATCTCCTCAAGCATCTCGTAAAACCGCGCCTTAAAGTAGCTGTAGCGCTTCAGCACCTCCCACACCCCGACCACCGCCGCATCGTCCACCCAATCCCTCACCCGCTCACCCCCAAGGCGTCGCATCGCAGGCCCGCCCGCTCCAGCAAAGCCTAATTGCGGCCGCAGGTTCCGCATGGCCTGCATCATCGCCGCGCCGTGCATGTCGCCGCTGAGTTCCCCGGAGATTAAATAAACCGTCGCTGCCATCGCCTAGGCGCGACGCTAGGGACCTCCATGCCCCGCTGGCCATGAAAATCGCCCGTTTCTGCGGGGCAATTTCAGCCTGCGATGGACTTCTGCATTGCTTTCGCGCGCAGCTCTCCGTAATTGCCCTGTGCGTCCCCGCTACCGATCTTTATGGATTCCCACACCCAAGACCTCAACCGCCCGATCGCAGAGATCTCCCACGCGCCCGGGAAGTTCGATGCCTTCATGGAGCGCCACCAGCGCTCGATGCTGCTGCTTGCCATCGGCCTCGTGCTTGCAGCGGTCGTCTATATCATCCTCCACGGCATCAAACAGGGCGCCGAACATGATGCTGGCGCGGCCCTGGTGAGCTCCACGGATCTCGCAAGCTACCAAGCCACCGCCAAACAGCACCCAGGTACCTCCGCGGGAGGCTCGGCGATGGTTGTCGCGGCTCAACTTCAGTGGGATGACGGCCAGCAGGACGCCTCCATCGCGACGCTGCAGGCCTTTCTGAAGCAATACCCCGAGCACCCGGGCAGACCGGCCGCCACGGCCAGCCTCGCCAGTCGCCTCGCCCGCCTAGGCCGCAGCGACGAGGCCGCTAGCCATTTCCAGGCGCTTGTGGACGACCCCGCGTCTGAATACCTGGCCCCGCTCGCCTTGACCAGCCTTGGTGACATCCACTGGAAGGCGGGCAAGATCGACCAGGCTGAGCTTTCCTACAAGCGGGTTGTCAACGAGTATCCCGACTCCCCCTTTTCCTTCTCCGCCAAGCGCCGACTCAGCCTGCTCCACGCCGAACTGCCAGTCGCCATTGACGCCCGCCCGGTCACCGCACCAGAACCGGGCTCGTTCGACCAAAAAACCATGGAGGAACTCCTTAAGTCTGGTGTCCTGCCACAAGGCTTCCCTGCCGGCTTAAATACTCCGGCACCCGGTAGTGCCCCGGCACCTGCCCAAGTCACGCCGCCCGCCGCCCCGGCGCCCGCTCCAGCGGCGCCAAGCGCCCCTGAACCCGCTCAGGGCAAATGATGGGGCGCTGCGCGGCCGCCATCGCTGCCTCTAATTCTTTGACATCAATTTAATTCTCAACCCTACTTCTGCTCGTGTTCGAAAAAATTACTGGCCAACGTTCCGGGGGCACCCCGGCAACTCCCGAGTCGCGTCAAGAGACCTCTGCGCCGCGTCCTGTTACCCAACCAGCCGCCACGTCTCAGCAACAGGCGCCTGCCGCCACTTCCGCCCCTCGTCCATCGTCGGGCGCAAGCCGCAACGTCCTGAGCTCCGACGTTGAAATCAAGGGCACCGTGAAGTTCACCAATGACCTCGTCGTTGACGGCCGCATCGAGGGCCAAATCTCTTCGGACGGCTCGCTCACTGTGGGTGAAAATGCCCGCCTGCGCGCGGAAATCAGCACCAACTCGGTGATCATTTACGGCAAAGTTCATGGCAACATTGTCGCCACTGACCGCGTCGAGCTCAAAGGCAGCGCCGAGGTGGTTGGCGACATCAAGGCGAAGTCGCTCACCGTTGAGGCCGGCGCCATCTTCGTTGGCAAATCAACCGTTGGCACCCCATCTTCGGTTGGCGCTGCTGAGGCCGCCTCAGCCGTCAAACCGCAGCAGGCGTCCTCCCCGGCTGCTGCGCCGGCATCGTCGCCAGCCTCCACGGCCACCCCGGTCCAAGGCCAGCTTGGCGTTGGCCTTCCAACCAATCCTCCCAAGGCATAGTCCGAGGCGTTATCCATCCCCCTGCGCGCCGCCTCCCGCGCACCACTCCCCCCACGTGTGGCAATTAAATCTCCCGATCCGGGCCGTAACCGTATTCTGATGGCTTGCCCCGCATGCGGGCACAAGCAGTCCGAGCCCCGTCTGACGATCTCCTCGGATTGCCGCGCCTGCGGCGAGCATTTCGAGGTCCGACGCGGGCGACCGGCCCCAAAGGCCCACCGTCCGGGGTTTTTCCGCTCGGAGTTGGACGTGTCACCGCGCACGGGCTTCGCGCGGGCTAGGAGCCTGCTGAAGGTCGTCAGCCGGCCGCGCCAATTGTTGCTAAGCCTGTTGTTTTCCGCGCCAAAGCGGCGCGAGGTCGCTTGTTTTGTCTGCCAGCGGATCCATTCCGCCCTCGACGAGGCCAGCGCCACCCACTGCCCGGACTGCGGCGCCTACATTTCCCTGCGCAACTTCGACATCCGCGATGGCTGGAACCGCAGCATCGAAACCCGCGGCAACGTCCGCATTCACCGCGGCGGGTCGATCACCGGCGTGTCGGTCCGCTGCCACCATCTCGAAGTCGATGGCAAGTTCAGCGGCAGCGTCGATTGCTCGGGCGACTTCATTGTCCGCAGCTCCGCGAAGATCCTCGGCCGCGTCCACTGCCACCATCTACGCGTCGAGCGTCGCGCCAGGGTCGAGTTCTCCTGCCCCGTTCAGGCTCATGAAATCACCATCGATGGCGAAATCGCCGGAGACCTCTTCTGCAGCGGTAGGCTGCTGCTGCAAAAAAAGGCCCTTCTCACCGGCGATATCACTGTGGGCTCATTGATGATCAAAGATGGGGCCCGCCACCATGGAACCATCGCCACCCATTTCAGCGAGCCCGCCGAGGATTCAGAACCTACGGGCTGATTTTGCATTTCCGCTCCCGCTATTTCGCACTACGCTGCGCGCATGCCCGCCGCGCCCGTCCTTGACCTCAAGCAAGACATCCTCCGCCTAAAGCTCGAACGCAATGCGGTAATCCTCGCTCACAATTACCAAATTGCTGAGATCCAAGAGATTGCCGATTACGTCGGCGATTCCCTTGGCCTCGCCTACAATGCCCGAGACACCGCCGCGGATGTCATCGTCTTCTGTGGCGTCCATTTCATGGCCGAGACCGCAAAGATTCTCAACCCAGA
>JBILQA010000138.1:0-7478 GCA_044373535.1 Akkermansiaceae bacterium
GCATGGGCGCAAAAAAGGGGCGCCGGGAAAACGGCGCCCCTTGGATAAGTTAGAACCTGCTGGAACCTGCTACTTCTTGCTGGAGACCCACTTCACCGCGTTGGTGAGGATCTTCATGTAGCCCGGGTTGCTATGGGACTTGTCGTCATGGCCGAGGGTCATGCAGACAATGCGCGCCTTCGGGTCGTTGACGACCCAGACGCTGGCGTGCGGTTTGGCGCCCTTGCCATTGTTGGCGAGGATCGTGTAGTCGGCTCCCTCGTTGAAGTTGTGCTGGTAGCTCTCGTCCTTGATGGTGAACTTGGCAGGCACCTCGGCCATCGCCGGATGGTCAGGCTTGACGACTTCGACTTCAAACTCGCCGCCCCCGTGGGCCTTGGTGCCGCCGGCGACGAAGCGCTTGTTGTAGTTGCCCTCGGCGAAGGGATGGACCCAGCAACCGGCATGGAGAACGACGACGCCCTTGCCGGCATCGGCGTGGGCGGCCAGGGCTGCCTGCCAGTCCTTGTTGCCCCATTGCTTGCCGTCGTTGCCGCTGCAAACCACCACGTCGGCTTGCGGCAGCAGGGTGAGAGCCTCGGCGCTGTTGAGGGTCGCGGCGGTCTCAAAGCCTGCGGCCTGCAGGGTTTCGGAGTCCATCTTCATGAAGAACGCCGGGAAGTTGTGCGAACTGCCAGAACCGACCAAGAGCACCCGCACGCTGCCTGGCTTCTTGGTCGCGGCGAAGGTCTGCCCCGTGGCGGTCGTCGCGTTGGGCGCCAGCGTTGTTAGGTCCACCGGTTCGGCGAAGCTGGCAACGTTGGAAAGGGCCAGCGCGCAGGCGGCGGCCGTTAGGGTAAGTAGCGATTTTTGTGGTGCTTTCATAGAGTCAGGCTGTGGGGATAATTATCCAAGGGCAGAGGCTAGAGGGTTTTACGGGGCCGTCGAGCATGTCTTTTTGGCTCCTCGCTGGAGCTCGCTGGAGCTCGCTGGAGCTCGCTGGAGCTCGCTGAGCGAGCGCTGAGGTACGCGGTGCCCGCGGGGCTGGCCGGCAGTGCCCAACTATTTCGGCTGGATGTTTCGCAAAACTTGATGATTCGAGCGTTGCCCGCGGCGCGGTTGTGGGAACAATGCGGGCCGCTCCATGACCAACCCCTTTCGAGAAGACCTAGTTTCCCGCTCGCGCGCCGAGGCCTGCACGGTGGTGATTTTTGGCGCCACTGGCGATCTTACCCACCGCAAGCTGGTGCCGGCGCTCTACAACTTGGCCGTCGACGGCGAACTGCCGCCCGGGGTGAAGATCATCGGCTTTGCCCGCCGTGACTGGACGGACGAGAAGTTCCGCGCCGGGCTCGAGGAGCTCAACCGCAAGGTCTCGCGCAATGCCCACGACGAACAGATCTGGGGCCCGTTCAGCGAGTCGATCCACTTCCACCAGAGCGAGTTCCAAGACGAGGGCGGGTACCGCGCGCTGGCCGCGCGGCTCGACGCGATTGACGCCGAGCGTGGCGGGCGCGGCAACCGCCTGTTTTATATCGCCAGCGCGCCGGAGTATTTTGACGACATCCTTGAACACCTCAAACGCGCTGGCCTGAACGAGGCCGCCGAGGGCTGCTGGGCCCGGGTGATCGTGGAAAAGCCTTTCGGCAAGGACCTCAAGAGCGCCCAACACCTCAACGAGGTCGTCAGCCACACTTTCGCCGAGAAGGATACCTACCGCATCGACCATTACCTGGGCAAGGAAACCGCGCAGAACCTCATGGTGCTGCGCTTCTCCAACGCCATCTTCGAGCCGCTGTGGAATAACCGTTATATCGACCACGTGCAGATCACCTGCGCGGAGAACCTGGGCATGGAAGGCGGCCGCGGCGGCTACTACGACACCGCCGGCGCGCTGCGCGACATGGTGCAAAACCACCTGCTGCAGCTCCTGAGCCTGGTGGCCATGGAGCCGCCCACCGATCTGGGCGCCGACGGCGTGCGCGACGAAAAGGTCAAGGTCATCCGCTCGCTGCGCCAGTGGGACACCCCGGAAAAGGTCGCCGCCAATGTCGTGCGTGCCCAGTACACCGCGGGATTTGTCGATGGCCGGCCGGTCGTCGGCTACCGCGAGGAGGACCGGGTGAACCCGCAGTCCAACACCGAGGCCTACGTCGCGCTGCGCATCATGGTGGACACTTGGCGCTGGAGCGGCGTGCCGTTCTATATGCGCATGGGCAAGCAGTTGCCCAAAAAGGCAACCGAGATATCCATCCACTTCAAAGCCGCCCCAACAGTCCTGTTCAATGCCATCCCGGGTGGCACGCCGGGCGCAAACGTCTTGGTCATCCGCATCCAGCCCGACGAGGGCATCTCGCTGCGGATGGTCTCCAAGCTGCCCGGCACGGCCCTGCGGCTTGAGCCCGTCAAGATGGACTTCCACTACGCGAGCAGCTTCGGCAAGGGCAGCCCTGAAGCCTACGAGCGCCTGCTGCTAGACGCGATGGCCGGTGACGCCACCCTGTTTGCGCGCCGCGACGAGGTCGAGGAGGCGTGGCGCTTCATCGACCACATCGAGCACGCCTGGCACGCTTGCGCGACACCCCCGCCGATGGCGGAGTTTGTCGCCGGCACCTGGGGCCCGAAGGAGGCCGACGACCTGCTGCGCGAGGACGGCCACAGCTGGCGCCGGCTGTGAGGCGCCGCCGAGCGTGTGATTGTTAAGTTAGAACCGCAGACCCGATGAGCGAGCGCAACGAAATGGATCCCGAACTTGGCCGCGAGGTCGGCATCGGGGTGATCGACGGGGAGCTCAAGAAGCTTTGGGACGAGGATGAGGCGCGCACCAACGCGTCGCTGATGAACGTGGCGATTTACTCCGAGGAGCCCGGCTCGCTGCACCGCAACTCGCAGATCATCGGCAAGATCACCCGCGACCACGCATGCCGGGCGCTGCTGATAGAGATTGATAGGCTGGCCGCGGAGCCCTCCATCAGGTCCTGGATCACGGCCCACTGCCACCTCTCCGGCGGGCAAAAGGCGGTGTGCTGCGAGCAGATCGCCTTTGAGCTCAAGGGGCGCTCGCGCGGGCGGCTGCGCAATACGGTGTTTGCCCATCTCGCCAGCGACCTGCCGCTGATCTTCTGGTGGCAGGGGGAGCTCTCGCCATTGTTTGAGGAGAGCCTCTACGGCCTGATTGACCGCTTCATCTTCGACAGCTCCGACTGGCTGGCCAATCCGCTGGCGAGCTTTGAGCGCATCGAATCAGCCGTCTCCGACTCCTCGCGCCAGCTTGTCGTCCAGGATCTCGCCTGGACACGCACCTACCACTACCGGTTGGCCGTCGCCGGCCTCTTTGACAGCCCGCAGGCGCAGGCGGCTCTGGGGCAAATCGCCACCGTCGAGGTCGTCGCCCACCCGCAGCACCGGATGTCCGCGCTGCAGCTCGTCGCCTGGCTGAGCACCCAGGCAGGCTGGTCGCTTGTCGGAGTGGTGCGCGCGGCCGCCACCGAGACGCTTCGGTTTGCCCACAAGTCCTGCGCCGAGCTCACCGCGGTGATCCGCTACGAGGCGTCGAGCGCGCCGCTGGGCAGCCTCGAGATCGCCGGCGGCGGCATGCGCCTGCGGGTCTCGCGCGATCCTGGCAACAGCCACCTCTTCCACCAGCTAACAGCCGGGGAAGCGCGTCTCGACGGGGTTTCCCCAGCCGACAGCGATGAGGACGTCGACCTCATCGGCGACCAGCTTGCCCGCGGCGGCAAGAACTCCCTCTATCGGCGGATGCTGCCGCGTTTCCTTGAGTTGCTGAGGTTCTGAGCGCGTGGCCGCGAAACGCGCTTGAACGATCGGCAGAATCATCCCATGTTCCGCCGCCCGCACGACCCAGGGTTCCCGTCTCCCTTGCCATGCCCAATCCGATCCAGCTTCCCGACGATGCCCCGTTCACGCCCGAGCAGCGGCAATGGCTCAGTGAATTCCTGACAAAGATGTTAGGAACGGACGGCGGTTTTGACGCCGTCGCCAGCGGCCCGAGCGTGCCGGTGACCATTCTCTACGGCTCGCAGACGGGCAACGCCGAGGGGCTCGCGCGCAAGCTCCTCAAGGCGCTCAAGAAGGGCAACTTCGAACCCGCCGTGGCGGACATGGCCAGCTACGACCAGGGCCGCCTAACCAAGGAGAAGAACCTCCTCATCATCACCAGCACCTACGGCGACGGCGAGCCGCCCGACAGCGCCGCGGACCTCCACCGCTGGCTGCACAGCGAGTCCGCGCCGCGCCTTGAGGGCATGCGCTACTCGGTGTTGGCCTTGGGCGACACGGAATATCCCGACTTCTGCCAGTGCGGCATCGAGTTTGACAACCGCCTGGCCGAGCTGGGCGCCGAGCGGGTGGTTAGCCGCGTTGACTGCGACGTGGAGTTTGAGGACCTCTACAACGGCTGGCGCGATGCCGTCATCCACGCCCTTGGCGGCTCGGCCAAGGCCGCGCTCAATGGCGCCGGCGTCCAGGAGCAGGAGTCCGAGGACGGCTTCTCGAAGAAGAACCCGTTCCCCGCCGCCATCCTCACCAACGTCAACCTCAACGCCGCCACCTCGGAGAAGGCGACCTATCACATCGAGTTCTCACTCGCCGGCTCGGGCCTGACCTATCAGGTCGGCGACGCGCTCGGAGTCTATCCGCGCAACGACGAGCGGGTGGTGGACGAAATCCTCGCCGGCCTGCCGTTCAAGACCGACGATTCGGTGCCGCTGCCGACCGGCGGCGAGGCCTCTCTGCGCGAGGCGCTCATCGAGCACTACGACATCCGCGGCATCAACAAGTCTTTCTTGCAGAAGTGGCAAGCGCGCAGCGGATCGCCCTTTCTGCGCGCCTTGGTGGAGGCCGACGACAAGCAAGCCTTCGAACAGTTCAGCTGGGGCCGTGAGCTCATTGACCTGGTGTTGGACCATCCGGCCGACTTCGCCGATGCGGAGGACTTCGTCTCGGTCCTCAAGCGCCTGCAGCCGCGCCTCTACTCGATTGCCTCAAGCCCGAAGGCGCACCCGGACGAGGTACACCTCACTGTTGGAGTGGTCCGCTACGACACCTTTGGCCGGCGCCGTGGCGGGGTCTGTTCGACGTTCTTGTCCGACCGCTGCAAGGGCTTGAAGCCGGCGGTATTTCTTCACGAGAACAAGCTCTTCCGGCTGCCGGCGGATCCAGCGGTGCCGATCATCATGGTGGGTCCCGGGACCGGCATTGCGCCCTTCCGCGCCTTCCTTGAGGAACGCCGTGCGCTGGCCGCCACCGGCAAGAGCTGGTTGTTCTTTGGCAACCCGCACCGCGACACGGATTTCCTCTATGAGCAAGAGCTCGCCGCGATGCTCGATGCTGGCCACCTGACGCGTTTGGACACCGCCTTCTCACGCGACCAGAAGCAGAAAATCTACGTGCAGGACCGAATGTTGGAGCAGGGCGCCGAGCTATGGAAATGGCTCGAAGCTGGCGCGATGTTTTACGTCTGCGGCGATGCCTCGCGCATGGCCAAGGATGTCGACGCCGCCTTGCACAAGATCGCCGAAACCCACGGCGCGCTGACCACCGAGGCGGCCGTGGCTTACATCGCCGCGCTGCGCAAGGACCGCCGGTACCTGCGCGATGTCTATTAGTCAGGTTGGACCCAACCTGCCCGCTGTTAGCGCGCCTCCTCCATGAGCGCCCTCAGGCGCGCGCGCAGAATAGCCAACAAACTTCCTGTTATTCCCGGGCCGGCCCGGCATGACACCCTCGGCGCGCCGTGCCACCCGCGCCAAGGACCGCAGCCGCGAACGTGGCGGGAGGGTTCATGATTGGTTTTCAACGCCGGGTTTTGGGCGTATGGTGTCCAATGGCCGCTAAATCCAAAAAACAGCAGAGGGCCGCCGGCGCCGCCTTGGCGGCAAAGCGCGGAAAAACCAAGAGATCCCAGCTCAAGGGAGCGTCTCGGGGCATGGCCCAGTCCATGACCGAGGAACAGCTTGAAAAGCTGGCGGAAACCCCCACCCGAGACCTGCCGGAGACCAAGAAATCCTGACCGGCCGCCGCCGCAATGCCCGGCCGCTGGCGCCGGGACTTTGCCTGAGCCATTGACGCGGCCCCGGGATTGGCGGAAAGGTGGGGCATGAGAGTCGGAATCATCGGGGCAAGCGGGTTCATTGGCAGCCGGCTGGCCAAGGTTCTGGCTGCCCGCGGCGATGAGGTCGTCGGCTTCAGCCGGCGCGGGCACATGGCCACCGCGGCCATCCGCGAGTGGCGTACGCTCGATTCGTTGGATCTCGCCGAGCTTGACGCGGTGGTCAACCTGGCCGGCGAGCCGGTCGACACGCGCTGGACGCCCGAGCGCAAGCTGGCCTTGCGGCGCAGCCGGGTCGGTACGACCGAGGATCTTGTCCGCGCGGTGCGCCGCCGCCACCCCGCCGGGCGCCCGCAAGTATTGATCAACGCCTCGGCTGTCGGTTATTATGGCGACCGCGGGGACGAGGAGTTGGATGAGGCGGCCGCCCCCGGAGAGGGTTTTCTTGCCGAGCTGTGCCAAGAATGGGAGGCGGCCCTTGAGCCACTCGAGGACACCAGCGTGCGCACCGTGGCGCTGAGGATCGGCGTGGTGTTAGGCGAGGGCGGCGCCGCCCTCGAGAAGCTGCGCAAGGTCTTCAGCAAGGGGCTTGGCGGGCGCTTGGGCAACGGCCGCCAGTGGATGCCATGGATCCATATCGAGGATCTGGTGGGCGCCCTGGTGCACGCCCTCGGGAATGCCCAACTGGTTGGCGCGGTCAACGGGGTGGCCCCCGAGCCGGTGCGCAACGAGGAATTCACCGCCAAGTTTGCCAAGGCTTTGCATCGCCCCGCCGTGCTCAAGGTGCCCGAGTTTGCCTTGAAGCTCGCGCTCGGGGAGTTTTCCTCCGCGCTCTTGGCCAGCCAGCGGGTCGTGCCCTCCGCCCTGTTGGCCAGTGGTTACGCGTTCCGCTATCCCACGCTGGATGGCGGCCTGCGCGACCTGCTGCGCCCGGGGGACGCTTAGTTGTTAGGCTGGGATTTCCCTTGCGGCGGCGAGGGGCGCTTGCTTGCTTGTGAAACCCGCATGGCTGTTCCGCAGAATATCATCGCTCTGGTTTTCGACTACGACCAGACGCTCAGTCCCCGCTACATGCAGGACGACGTCGTGTTTCCCGAGTTCGGGATTGATCCGGTGCAGTTCTGGGCCAAGTGCAACCGCTTGGTCAGCGAGCAAAAATGGGACGGCGAGCTCGCCTACATGAAGTGCCTGCTCGATTACCTCGGGATGGACAACGTGTCGAACAACCGGCTGCGCGAGCTTGGCGCGGGGCTCGGCTTCTTTCCCGGCGTGCCGGAGGTGTTTGACGCCCTGCCCAAGGCATGCCTGACGCCCGAGCAGGCGGCGATGGGGATCAAGATCGAGATCTATCTGTTATCGTCCGGGCTCAAGGTGCTGTTGGACGGAAGCCGCCTGCGTCCGCACGTCAAGGCGGTGTTTGGCTGCGAGT